>JAYVMK010000586.1:0-6997 GCA_043758995.1 Lichenibacterium sp.
CTGGCGACGAACGCCGCGTCGCCAAGGATCACGACCCGACGCCCGAGGACGAGGCGCGGCGCCTCGAGATCCAGGATCGCCTGGATGAAGGGCAGCGTCGTCTTGTGCACGACCTCGCTGAAGGCCGGGGCGAGCAGGCGTTCCGCGTCCGCCTTGAGCTCGGTGACGAGATCGGGCCTGATCTTGTGGGGTGGGATGGAGAGCTCGTGCTGGACGCCGTCGACGTCCCGCAGAAGCGCTTCCAGCGGTCCGCCCGCCCGAGCGGGGCGGTACCAGACGAAGTTGAAGCGGCGGTCGCCGATCTCGAGGCTCTCGTTCTCGCCCGCGACGGGATAGCCGAGCATTTGCTCGCCTGGTGGCAGGCAGAACGAGAAGTGATCACCGACCGCCGCTCTCGTCACCGCCGAGAGCACTCGCTCGGGCACGAGGCCGCGCCATGCCACGTAGCCCACGTACGTGGGCCGCACGGACGGATCGAACTGACCCCTGACGGTCGAGAAGAGCCCGTCCGTCCCGACGAGCAGGTCTCCCGTGTGACGCGATCCGTCCGAGAAGGTCGCGGAGACCGCGTCCGGGCCGTCTTCGACGCTCGCCAGGCTCATGCCTCGGTGGTATCGTTCCGGCGGTAGCGCCGCCTTGAGCAGACCGTAGAGGTGCCCCCAGGACGTCAGGATCTGTGGGAGATGCCTCTCGCCCACGATCGCGCCGGCCCGGTCTAGCACGCGCCGCCCCTCGACCTTCACGCCGACCCGCGCAGCTTCCGCGTTTACGCCGGCCTTCGCGAGGACGTCGAACAGTTCGGCGTGGGTGACGATGCCGGCACCCCGGCTGGACAGGTCGGACCCGATCCGCTCGAACACGTCGACCTCCCAGCCCGCCTTGCGGAGCAGGAGGGCGGTGAACAGGCCCGCGACGGAGCCGCCGACGACGAGCGCACGCTGCTGACCCATGGCATCCGCCCCCCTGTTTATCTTTCGATAAACGAAGCACGGCGAGGAAACCTCGTCAAGCCGCTTTTTATCGCCTGATCACTAAGGTTGGTAGACCCGACGGTGGGCTTGGGGACTGGTCGAGCTCAACGTCCGATGACCGCCGCGGCACCATCGAGCATGGCGGTGACCTTCATCTCGACGATGGCGGTGACGTCCTCGACCGGCATGTCGTAGATGAACTTGCGGACCCCAAGGTAGAAGATCGCCGCGTGCACGCTCCAGATCAGTTCGATCTCCATGGCGGAGACGGGGAGTCCAGGAGGCAGTTCCCTGCCGAACTCCTTTCGCATCTGGACGATGACCGGAACGAAGATGCGCTCACGTAGGACGTCGAGATAGCGATTGTTGAACCCCAAACCCTTCAGACCCGAGAACATGAACAGGCGGATCCATTCGTAGCTCAGGATGACCTTCGCGTAGTCGTCGTAGAAGGCGACGAGCCTCTCGCGTAGCGTCAGATCGACGTTCGCGATGGTACTTTCCCAGAACGGGTTCCACCGCCTCATAAACACGTCTTGGTACACCCGTTCCACCAAGGCATCCTTGGTCGGGAAGTAGCGGTACAGGAGTGGTTGGGTGATGTTCAACCTCTTGGCCAATTCCCGCGTCTGCCCTTCGAAGCCGAACTCCGCGAAGAACTGAACGGCCGCCCTCACGATCTCCTCCTCGCGCTGCTCGGGTGCCAGACGCCTTCGCTCCCCCCGGTCCGCGTCGGCCGAGGTCCTCCCGTTGTTCCTGGCGGGCGCGCGCCGAGTGAGGTCCAGCATCCTGTCGGTCTTATCCATCCCGCTAATCTAACGCTCGCCCGGTCTCGGGCAACCTGTCGTCTCCGGTCCGCGGACCGAGTTCGGCAGGACCGATTGACGGAGGCTTGGACGTCATCTAGTTATCAGATGATAAATAACATTGGGGAGGCGGGCGATGTTGGCGAGGCGCGAGTTCCTGACCGGCCTGACGGGTGCGGCCGGCGGCATGCTGGCCGTGGACGCGACCATGGCGGATCAAGCCGGTAGGGGTACGTCTATGGTCGTCGACTTCCACAACCACGTCATACCGAGGAGCGTCGTCGAAGGCTTTCGATCGGACCCCGACGGGTTCGGCGCCAAGGTCGAGGACCGCGACGGGTCGACCTGGCTCGCGCATCGCGAGGGCTTCGCCTACCCTCTCGAGGCTGAGTTCCTGGATCCCGTCGAGAAGGTCAGGGCACTCGACCGGCGGGGGCTCGACGTGGCCGTCGTCTCGCCGTCCCCCACGCTCTTCTTCTACCGCGCGGATGCGGCGCGGAACGCGGCCTTCGTCCGCGGGCTGAACGAGGACGTGGCCGACTTCGTCCGCGCGGCCCCGGATCGGCTGCGTGGGATGGGGACGCTGCCGATGCAGTCCCCCGAGGCGTCGGTGGCCGAGCTCGATCACCTCGTCACCAACCTCGGCATCAGAGCGGTGATCGTCGGCACTCACGTTGATGGCGTGCAGTTGGCCTCCGCCCGGCTCCGGCCCGTCCTCAGGCGCGCGGCGGAGCTCGACGTGTTTGTCCTCAGCCATCCCTACTACTTCGGCTCGAAGCCCGGTCTCGAGGACTACTACCTCACAAACCTCATCGGGAACCCGCTCGACACGGCCGTAATGGCGGCGAACCTGATGTTCGGCGGGGTCTTCGACGAGCTTCCGTCGCTGAAGATCGGGTTGTCGCACGGGGGTGGATTCCTCCCCTATCAAATCGGTCGGCTCGCTCACGGATGGTCCGTTCGAAAGGAGGCCAGGACGATCGCGACCTCCCCCAAGATCCTGCTCCGCAAATTCTATTACGACACCATCACGCACGATCCGGATGCGCTCGCGTTCCTGATCGCCTCGGTCGGTGCCGACCGCGTCCTACTGGGCACCGACACGCCTTTTGACATGGCGGATGAGACGCCCCTGGAGAAGATCTCGGCGATTGTCGGCCTACCCGATGCCTCCCGTCGCCTCATCACGGGACAGAACGCCCTTCGCATGATCCGCGGGTAAACGCCGGTGATTTCTGGGCGTGCGCCCTCGGGTTCGAGGGTCGTTTGGGAGCGCTTCGGCCAATACGCCGCGAAATTCGACAAGACCGCCCGGACCGAAGGTTCGATCTGTCTGTCACTACCATTCGGAGTTTTGAGTCATTGAGAAGGTGGCATGCATTGGCGGCGTGTTTGGCGCTCGCGATCCCGCTTGGGGGAGGAGCCCTCCTCTACGCTTGGCATCCAGCCATCCCGCCGCTTGCAAGCTCGGCGCCGGCGGGGTTCGACCCGGATCTGGTGCGCCGCGGCGCGGATCTCGCCCTCATCGGCGACTGCCGGACCTGTCATACCGCGCCAGGGGGGAAGACCTTCGCGGGCGGACTCGCAATGCCGACCCCGTTCGGAACGATTTACTCGACGAACATTACCCCTGACGCGGAGACCGGGATCGGGCTCTGGTCCGAGACCGCTTTCGCGCGAGCCATGCGCGAGGGAGTAGACCGTGAAGGACGCAATCTCTACCCCGCCTTCCCCTATGACCACTTCACGCACATCGAGAACGGAGACGTCGAGGCGCTCTATGCGTTCTTTATGACGCGCCAGCCGGTGACCTCCCGGCCGCCACCGAACGATCTGCCATTCCCAATCAACGTCAGGCTGGTGCTCGCAGGCTGGAAGCTGCTGTTCCTCAAGGAGAGGCATCTCGAGCCGGACCCGACTAGGGACGCGGCCTGGAACCGTGGCAGATACCTGGTGGAGGGTCTTGGCCATTGCGGAGCCTGCCACACGCCACGGAACGTGGCGGGTGCAGAGGAGGCGTCTCGGGCCATGCAAGGAGGCGAGGCCGAGGGCTGGCACGCCTACGCGCTAGGAGCTGCATCCCGGGCACCCGTCGCCTGGTCGGAGGACGCGATGACGCGATACCTCGTCGACGGATTCGACCCTATGCACGGGGTGGCCCGCGGACCGATGGGCCCAGTCGCTGAGAACCTAGCGAGCGTACCGCGTGGCGAGGCGGCCGCGATGGCGCGCTACATCACGTCGTTCGGCGCATCGAGCTCACCCGAAGTCGGACCGGCCAATTTCCCCGTCGATAAAATCGACGGACCCGGACGAGAACCGCAGTCGGCGGGCAGCCAGGCCGCCGTGCCGGCGGTGTCCGGCTCGGAGGGGGCGCAGCTGTACGCCGCTGCCTGCGCGTCCTGTCACGAGAGCGGCCGCCCGCTACCGTTCGGAGGTATATCGCTCTCCCTGTCAACCGCGGTCGCCGGCGAGAGCCCCGAGAACCTCGTCAACATCATCTTGGAAGGCTTGCCGGCCACGGGCGGGGGGGCACGGCCGGTCATGCCGGGCTTTGCAGCCAGCCTGGGCGACGCCGACGTGCTCGCTTTGGCCAACTACCTGCGCGCACGTTTCGGTCACGAGCCGGCATGGACGAACCTCGTCGCCGCAGTCCGCGACTCGCGCCAGCGGCGCCTGGAAGTCCGGCCCATCGTGCAAGCGAAGGATTGAGGACGCGATGTTCACGCTCACCGTCAATGGGACGTCTCGGTCCATCCACTCCGAACCCGACACACCGCTCCTCTACGTCCTTCGGGACGAACTCGGCCTCAATGCCGCGAAGTTCGGCTGTGGTCTCGGGCAATGCGGGGCCTGCACGGTCCTGGTCGACGGCGCAGCCGTGTTCGCCTGCGTCACTCCCGTCCAGCTGTTGTCGAACCGCAGCGTCACCACACTCGAGGGTCTCGGGACTCTTGAGGAGCCCGGCCTGCTACAGCGGGCCTTCATCGACGCTCAGGCTGCCCAGTGCGGATACTGCATCCCGGGCATGATCATGCGCGCGAAGGCCCTGCTTGATCGGACGCCAGGAGCTTCGGACGCCGAGATCCGCGCAGAGCTCGAACCTCACCTTTGCCGCTGTGGCACCCACATGCGCGTCCTGCGCGCCATCCGAAGGGCCGCCGACGAGATGCGATCCGGCCGGGTCGCCCCCGTGGAGGGGCGGTCGTGAGCCCGTCCGTCTCACGGCGCACGGTGCTCCAGGGCGCCGGCGCGCTGGTCGTAGGCTTTAGCCTGTCGACCGCCCGCGCCCAGACCGAAACCGGCAAGGGCGGTGGCGCCCGCCACGGACTGCCGGGCAGCCTGGACGACACCCCTCTCCTCCATGCCTGGATACGGATCGATCCGACGGGGGGGGGCCACGGTCCTGACCGGCAAGGTTGAGCTCGGACAGGGGCTCGAGACGGCCCTGCTGCAGATCGCGGCGGAGGAGCTGAAGCTGCCTCTCTCCCGACTGGCTGTCGTGACGGCCGACACGGCACGGACGCCGGACGAGGGCTACACCGCGGCGAGCCACTCGGTACAGGATTCAGGCTCTGCCATTCGCAACGCCGCTGCCCAGGTGCGCGTGATCCTGATCGACGAGGCGGCCCGCCGACTCGACCTGCCGGCCGCATCGCTTCGAGCAGAAGGCGGGGAGGTCCTTGCGCCGGGCGGGGCCCGCCTCTCGTACGGCGATCTCGTGACTGACGCGCTGCTCACGGCCGAGGCGCAACCGACTTCGCAGCTTACTCCGCCGTCCGATTTCACGATCATGGGCCGCTCGGTCGCGCGGGTGGACATCCCCTCCAAGGTGACCGGTGGGGCCGCCTATCTTCAGGACATGCGTCCACCTGGAATGCTGCACGCGCGGGTCGTCCGCCCTCCCAGCTACGGTGCGACGCTCACAAGAATCGAGGTGGGCGAGGCCGAGCAGATTCCGGGCGTTGTGAAGGTTTTCCGCGACGGAAACTTCCTCGCCGTCCTGGCGGAACGCGAATGGGCCGCCATCCAAGCGATGCGCGTCCTGGCGACGAAGGCCGTCTGGGCGGAGATATCGACGCTGCCCGACCCCGCGGGCCTCTCAGCCGCCCTCCAGGCGCTTCCCGCGCAGGACACGACGATCCTCAGCCGTGGCATGCCCGACCAAACCGGCCGAGAGGTCGCGGGGACGTTCACACGCCCCTACCTCAGCCACGGGTCGATCGGCCCGTCCTGTGCCATCGCAGAGATGAAGGGCGGCGTCGTCACCGTCTGGACGCATACGCAAGGCGTGTTCCCCCTCCGTAGGGCGATCGCCGGGCTACTTCGGTCCACGGAGGACAAGGTTCGCTGCGTCTACGTCGAGGGAGCCGGCTGCTACGGGCAGAACGGCGGCGACGACGCGGCCGCCGATGCCGCCCTGCTCGCCGCGGCCGTGCCGGGCCGTCCAGTCCGCGTGCAGTGGATGCGGGAGCAGGAGCATGCCTGGGAGCCTTTCGGTCCTGGCATGGTTGTCGAGGTGCGCGGGGTCGTCGACGCCTCGGGCGAGGTCGTCGACTGGCACCAGGAGGTCTGGAGCCCGTCCCATATGATGCGGCCCGGCCCTCCCGGGACGCTGCTCGCCTCACGCGAGATCTCAGAGCCGTTCCCGCCCGCTCCTCCCGTCGCCCTGGCCCAGCCGGAGGGAGGCGGCGACCGCAATGCGATCCCGCTCTACGTCTTCCCAAACGCCGTGTGCGTCAGTCACTTCCTGCCCCAGATGCCCCTCCGAGGTTCCTCAATGAGGTCGCTTGGCGGTTACCTGAACGTGCTCGCAATCGAGAGCACCATGGACGACCTCGCGCGGGCGTCGGACCAGGATCCCGTCGCGTTTCGCCTGCGACACCTCGAGGACGAGCGGGCCCGCGCCGTCGTGCGGGAAGCGGCGGACCGGGCGGGTTGGGGCAGTCACCGGACCTCAGGACCAGGAAGCGGGCGTGGCTTCGGCTTTGCCCGCTACAAGAACCTTGAGGGCTACTGCGCGATCGCTATGGAGGTCGAGGTCGAACCGAATACAGGACACGTCCGTATACGGCAGGCCGTCGCCGCCGTGGACGTGGGCCAGATCGTGAACCCGGATGGCATCCGCAACCAGATTGAGGGCGGCATCATCCAGTCAGCGAGTTGGACACTTTTCGAGGGCGTTACATTCGATCGCACTCGGATCACCTCGGTCGACTG
>JAYVMK010000587.1:0-6453 GCA_043758995.1 Lichenibacterium sp.
AGCGTGCGGCGGACCAGAGGCGAGGGGTCGTCGAGGAGCGCCGTCATGGCACGCTCCATTTCGCCCTGCTCGATCCGGTCGATGTCCGCATAGAGGTAGGCGCGGGCGAGGTCTCGGGCGGCATCGGCCCGCTCGCCGGCGGAGGCGGTATCGGCCCAGGACAGGAACTGGCGACTGAGCATGGGATCTCCGCAACGCTCCGGTTCTCGGATTCCAGCCAGACTTGCCCGTTACAGTAAATAATCGATTAACAGTTTCTAACATTTGACAATGGAGTGTGGCTTCGAAGGCGCATTCCGTTGCGGCGAATCTCAGAAGTGAGTGACGATATCCGTCATGACGGGCCGGACACGGTCCTCCACCGGCACCGTCGGCCGACCGACATGGACGAAGCCCGCCAGCTTCTCGTGGGGCTCAAGGCCGAGCGCTGCCGCGACACGGGTGTCGTAGCTGTACCATTCGGTGAGCCAGGCCGTGACGAAGCCCAGCGCGTTGGCGGCGATCATCAGGCTCATGGAACTGGCTCCGGCCGACATGACCTGCTCCCACTCGGGGATTTTCACGTGGGGAGCGGCTCTGGACACGACGGCGACCACGGTCGGGGCGTGCTGCAACCGCCGTCGCTCGAGCTCGATCCGCTCCGGCTTGGCGTCAGGGTTGTCCTCTCGGTAGACGCCGGCGATGAGATCGCCGGCGCGGGCACGCGCGTCGCCCTCGAAGACGATGAAGCGCCAGGGCGCCAGCTTGCCGTGGTCCGGCACACGGGCCGCCAAGGTGAGGATCCGGTCCATCTCCTCCGGCGACGGGCCCGGTCCCGTCATGGTCAGGGGTGGAGCGGAGCGGCGGCGGGCGAGGAGCGCGAGCGTGGGATTGCTGTCGAGATCGGTCATGGGGATTGCAAAGCACGGGGGTTCGCCTGCATCAAGGCTCTGTCGCTCCTCGACGAAGCCTCCTCCGCCTTGATGGCGGCGAAATCCTGCGGCATCGCCCGTTCCGTTTCCGTCTTCACCGGCACATGATGGTCCGCCCCGCATCCCTCCCGCTTCTCCTCGCAAGCCTGGCCTGCTTCGCCGGAGCGGCGCCGCTGCATGCCCAGCAGGTGCAGACGCCCCTGCCCGCGCAGGTCGCGCCCCCGACCCTGCCTGCACCGCAGGTCCAGCCGGCTGCGCCCGGGCCGGGGGTGGCTGGCGGCGAGGCGCCTCGGCCGGGCCACGGCATCCTGCATCTCTCGGCCACGCTGACCGCCGATCCGCCTCTGGTCCGCGCCGGTCTCCAATGGCGCGTCTTCGCCGACGAGACCCAACCCGATGGCACCCATCGGATCGTGGCGCAATCGACCGACCCGCAGCCGACCTTCGACCTGCCGGACGGCCGCTACATCGTGCACGCCACCTATGGCTATGCGGGAACGGTCAAGCGCGTCGACATCGCCGACCGCGTGTCGAGCGAGCGGTTCAACCTCAACGCCGGGGCCATCGCGGTCGAGGGAACGCTGGGCGACGCCGCGATCCCGGCCGACCGATTGTCCATCGCCATCTACGTGCCCGATCACAACAATCCGGAAGCCAAGCTGGTGGTGGCCAATGCCAAGCCGGACCAGGTCATCTGCCTGCCCGAGGGCAGCTACCACATCGTCTCGACCTATCTCGACACCGAGGGCGTGGGCTCGCTGACACCGGTGTCGAACACCAATTCGACGGTGGCGGCGGATCTGCGGATCCAGGCCGGCAAGCTGCTCCAGGCGACCGTCAGGCATCGGGCCGCCATGCTGACGCTGAAACTCGTCAATGCGACAGGCGGCGAGGCCCTGGCCAATACGTCCTTCACGGTTTTAACGCCGGGCGGCGACGTCATCCGCGAGCTGATCGGGGCCTTTCCGTCGCTGGTCTTGGCGGAAGGCGACTACGTCGCGATCGCGCGCCATGCCGGGAAGACCTACCAGTCCGAATTCAAGGTTCAGTCGGCGCGCGACAGCGACGTCGAAGTCCTGGCGCATTGACGGACGCCGCTCCCGACCTTCGCGCCGCCCCGCCCGCCAGAGGATCACGCCGATGCAATGTTTCTTCGTTCAGATCAAATGCGGCCTCGGTCGCACCTATGCGGTGGCGAGCGCGCTGGCCGAAGCCGAGATCGCCTCCGAGATCTATTCGATCGCCGGCGACTACGACATCCTGGCCAAATTCTACGTCTCGGCCGAAACCGACATCGGCCACTTCGTCGGCGAGAAGGTGCAGGGCATCCCGGGCATCGTCGACACCACGACAGTAATCACCTTCAAGGCCTTCTAAGCAGCTCGAGAGCTCAGCTCTTGGTGCGATTGAGGCCGGTGAACATCATCTTGGAGAAGGCCTGCTGCACCTGTTCGGGCGATTGCGCGAACATCGACAGCCAGCTCTTCAGGACGCCTTCCGGCGAGAACCGGTCCATCTCGGCCAGCATCTTCTTCTCCACCTCGGCCATGATGGTCGCCTGGAGCGGCTGGAGGTCGGGCAGGCCGAAGAACTGGCGTGCTTCGAGTGGCGTGCACTCGACTTCCAAGGTACATTTCATGGCGTGAGCTCCCGCCTCCGCTGTCCAAGCGCGCATCATGGGAAGAGAGGCGGCCGCAGTCCATCGCTGGTGATGCTGAACCGGGCCAGGGCCGAGCGCAAGCCTCGCCCAGCGAGGCTACACAACCCATACGTCCTGATCCGGCACGACACCCGCCTCTTCTCCTCGACTTCGGAGCCGAAGAGTAAAGACGGCCTGGTCCGCCATGCCATGCCGGCTCGGCCGGCGTACCCCCGCAAGGGAACCGCGCGAACCTCGGCCTTGGTTCAGAACGTCGCTGCCGCCAGCGCAAGCAGAGCCGCGAATACGCCGAGCGGGGCTGTATGCGAGAACTCGCGGCGACGCAGGACCGTGACGGTGGCGGCGGCGATGATGACGGCACCGAGCGCCAGTCCGACGCCGCGGCTCGCCGGAAAAGCGATCAGCGCCGCGCTCACGATTTACAGGCCGCCCGCGACGCGACACCACCAAGGCGGATAGCCCCACCCGGCGAAATCGTCCTGCGTGGCGCGCGTACCGATCGCATTGAACAGGCCCGCGCCGAAGAATGCGCCGACGAGAAGCCAGACCACGATCGTGTGCAGCATCTAGGATATCCTTCGACGCCTTGTGCTGGCCGCGACGTAGGGATGGGGGGGGCGCCCTGACCGTTGTCGGGGGCGGTAGAAGCGCCGACTTGGCGGGACGTCTTCCCCAACCACCACTGGCCGATCAGCCGAGGGTGTGTGGGGCAGCGAGCCGGGAACCGGGGTCAGGCAGTCGCGCCGGTGTAGGAGCGAAGCTCGTCGACGATCGAATGGCGCGACGGGCTCCAGCCAAGCTCGGCCTTGGCCAGCTCGCCCGAGATCACCTGATCGCAAGCGATGGCGTCGGCGAAGCCCCAGAGCGCCTGCCGTGCCTCGTCCAACGGCCATTCTACGACCCGACCCTGAGTGCCAGCACCCTGGCTCGCCGCACGCGCAATATCGATGAGCGGGATGGCCGGGCCATGGGCGCCGTTGAAGACCGAGGCCGCAGGCGCCTATTCTAGCGCGAGTCGATAGAGGTCTGCGAGATCATCGGCGTGAACCGTCGTCCAACGGTTTGACCCGTTCCCGACGTAGCGCGCCGCACCGCGCTCTTTCGCCGAGCCGTACATCATCATCGCGGTACCGCCCCGATTGCCGTAGACCCAGGCCGGACGGATAACGATCGCGTGGACGCCCTTCGCCGAAGCCGCGAGAATTTCCGCTTCGAGCTTCTGCCGCCAACGCACCAGGTCGACCGGATTCAGGGGGCTGTCCTCCGTCGCAGCCGTGTCGCCAGTCGGTCCATAGACGAGGCTACCGCTGGTATAGACGAAGCGCTTCCCCGTGCCCCGCAGCGCTTCGATGATCGCTCGCGTCGCGGCCTCGTCGAGGGCTGCCGTAGTCTGGTCACTCGGCGAGGCGGCGTGGACCACGGCATCGACCCCCCTGGCTGCCGCCGCGACGCTCGACGGCTCGGCAAGGTCGCCCCGCATCACCGTGAGACCTTCACCGGCCAGCTTACCCGCGCTCGCCTCCGAACGGGCCAGCCCCACGACCTCGTGCCCAGCCGCCTTGAACCGCCGCGCCACAGCGCCGCCGATCAATCCTGTTGCACCCGTCACCAGCACCCGCATGTCCGTCGCCTCCTGGATTTCCATGAGGCTGAGAAGAGCAAAACGATGCTTCTGGCGGAAATCGCTAGTCCTGATGTCGCGTTATCGCCGGCGTCGATGACGTCAGGGCGAGACGCTGACGACTTCGGCGACGACCTCGCGCAGCCACGCGGTGGCCGTGTGGGCATCCGTCCGGCGGTGCCACATCATCGCGAGCGGCCAGGTCGGCAGTACGATCGGCGGCTCGTGCAGGGCGATACCGACCCCGGTCTGCGCGAACCGCCGCGCCACGCGGGAGGAGAGCGTCGCCACGAGATCGCTCTCGGCGATGACGAAGGGGGCGACCAGGAACTGCGGCAGGCTCAACACCACGCGCCGTTTGAGCCCCACCTTGGACAGCTCGCGGTCGACCAGCCCCGAGCGATCGCCCTCGGGGGAAACCAGGAGATGCGGCGCGGCCGCAAAGGCCTCGAGGCTGACCCCCTCCGCGAAGGCTGGATGGCCGCACCGCGCCACGCAGGTGAAGCCCTCCCGGAACAGCGGGCGCACCATGATGCGCGCCGACGCGTCCGGCGAGACGCCGACCGCGAGATCGGCCTCGCCCGCGTCGAGGAGTGCGACAGCCTCGTCCCGGCCGAACATGCCGCGCACGCGCAGGTCGACGTGAGGCGCCTCGACACCGAGCCGCGCCAGAAGCGGCGGTAGCAAAACGAAGGCCGCGTAATCGGTCATGGCGATCGTGAAGACTCGATCGCTCGTCCGATGATCGAAACTCGTCGCGCCGAGCGTGCCCCTCACGAGACCGAGGGCATCGGCGACGGGCCCGGACAGATCGCGAGCGCGGGGCGTCGGCTGCATGCCCGCTGGCGTCCGCACGAACAGCTCGTCCTCGAACACCTCACGCAAGCGGGTCAGCGCGCCGCTCGTCGCCGACTGACTCAACCCGACGCGCAACCCCGCACGGGTCACGTGGCGCTCGGCATAAAGGGCGTCGAACACCTTCAGTAGGTTGAGGTCAAAGCCGGCGACATCCATCGGACCTTGATAGGACGTCAGGCTCCGCCGCGAAAGCAGCGGAGGTGTTCCTGATCGGTCGTTCATCCGGGACGCAGACGGAAAACCAAACGGGTTACCGGCCGTCTCCGAAGGCGTGTCAGCGCTTCGTCAACGACGACTTCCGGGCGCGCCGCGGCTTTGTCGTTGAGACCACGGTCGGTCGACACCGAATGCCTCCCCAGGCGACCGAGTCAGACTGAGCCTACGACGACGGTTCGAAGGCCAGTTCTCGCCGCGCGGGCGAGCCGGTCGTCAAAGCTCACCTGCGGGCTTCGCCGATCCCCACCAGCGGCGGTGGGGCTGTGGCCTCGTCCTCCACATCCATGTCGAGCAGTGACGACGACCACCGCGGCACGGACCGACCTCGCCGACCCCGGACACGGCTCAAATCAGCTTCGCGCATTAGTGAAGGGCATCGACGCGGTGTGTCGTTAACAGGTGTGTCGTATCGTGGCGCGGCGTCGCGACGACTGCCGTCGACGCTAGACAACGGGCCAAGACACTATGGGTTTAACGGTCCGGCCTACCCTGGCGCTGAACCACGACTTCGTCACCCTCGCATTCGAGGCCAGCGGCGACTGCATCAAGATGCTGGCGCTCGATGGGACCCTGCTGCTCCTCAACATCGGCGGCGCGGCCGCGATGGGTTTTGAACATGCGGGCGCTCCGGTCGGTCAGAACTGGGTCGAGTTCTGGCAGGGCGAAGATCGCGAGGCGGCCCGTGCGGCTCTCGCTACCGCGGCAGGCGGTCACCGGGCCACCTTCTGTGGTTACCTTCCGACCGTGGCGGGAGAGCCGAGGTGGTGGGACAGCATCGTCATGCCGCTGCCCGGCGGGCCTGAGGAACCCGCGCGGCTGCTCGTCATCTCTCGCGACGTGACGCAGCAGCGCGAGGCTGAACGCGCCAAGCGACGCTCCGAGAACCTCTATAAGATCCTGATCGAGTCGACCTCTCAGATCGTCTGGCATCGCGACGTGGAAAACGGGCGGTGCGAGAGCCGCGGCTGGACCGAATTCACGGGGCGTCCCCACGACCCCGATGACCTTCTCGCTTGGCTGGAGGCGGTCCATCCCGACGACCGCGAAAGGGCACAGCAGGCCGAGCCGAGCGACAGGCCGGATGCACGACGGATGACGGCCGAATACCGCCTTCAATCCAAGGCCGGCGGTTGGCGTTGGGTCGAAGATCACGCCGTTCCCATCTTGGACGACGATGGTGCGATGAT
>JAYVMK010000588.1:0-5419 GCA_043758995.1 Lichenibacterium sp.
CTTGGTCCCGAATGGCGGCCGGACCGCGCCAAATTCGTCATGTACACCGAAATGGAAGGACGCCGTCTCGTCGTCGCGCCCGATGCCGGAGTGCCGACCTCCTGGCGACGGTCACCCTACCTCGCACAGTTCCGACGCTGGGCCGCGCTCGGCGCCGCCAAGGGTCACCAGATCCTCGTCTTCGTCGGCGACCGCGCCACCGCGGTGCTGCCCGACAGGGAGCAGGATCTCGGTCGGGTCGAGATCGGCGATCGCATCGTCTATCGCGTGGCGGGTGGACGGATCGAGGTCGACAACCTTCGGCAGGCCTGATCGCGTGGCCGCGCCCCTGGCGCCCGCCCGCGAGAGTGCCCTCGAATCCGATGACCTTCCGCCCGGTCGCTTGCCCGAGAACATCCTTTACTTCGCGCGGGCGCTCCGCACCGCGGGGCTTCCTGTCGGGCCTGGGGCGGTGCTCGACGCAGTAGCGGCCGCGACCGCCGGCCCGCTCACGACACGCGAGGATTTCCGCAGCGTGCTCCAGGCCGTCTTCGTCAAGCGGCGCGACCAGGCGCCCGTGTTCGACGGCGTGTTTGGCGTCTTCTGGCGCCGGCGCGGCTTCCTCGAACAACTCATGGGAGCGATGTCGCCGAAGGCGCCGCCAAAGTCGACGGAGCGGCCGAAGGCTCAAGCCGGCGCGACTCGGGTCGCCGATGCCCTGTTCAACCGCGATCCCGCGACGTCCGAAGCCCAGCCTTCGCTCGACCTCGATGCCCGGTTCTCGGTCTCGGCCGAGGAGATCCTGCGCGGCAAGGACTTCGCCCAGATGTCGGCCGACGAAATAGCGGCCGCCACCGCCGCCATCCGGGCGCTGCGCATGCCCGACGACGTGCTGCGCCTGCGCCGCATGACCCCGGATGCGCGCGGCACCCGGATCGATCCGCGTCGCTCCTTCCGTCGCTCGCTGCGGGCCGGAGGGGCGGGTATCGATCTCGCGCGACGCAGCCGGAGCGAACGCCCCCCGCCGGTCGTCGCCATTTGTGACATCTCGGGGTCGGTCGCCGACTACACCCGGGTGTTCCTGCATTTCCTGCACGCCCTCTCGGCGCGGCGGCGCGTCTCGACCTTCCTTTTCGGCACGCGACTCACCGACGTGTCCCGCGCCATCCGCCACCGCGACGTGGACGAGGCCCTGGCGGCGGTCTCGAAGGCGGTTCCGGACTGGTCGGGCGGGACCCGGATCGCTTCCTCGCTGCATCTGTTCAATCGGCACTGGCTGCGTCGCGTCGGAGCCGGTCGGGCCACCGTGATCCTCTTCACCGATGGGCTCGAACGCGACGGCGAGAGCGACCTCGAAGCGGAGATGCGGCGGCTTCGGCGCTCCTGCCGGCGGCTGATCTGGGTGAACCCGTTGCTGCGCTTCGACGGATTCGAGGCGCAGGCTGCGGGTATCCGGACGATGTTGCCCTTCGTTGACGAGTTCCGTCCCGTTCACAATCTAAGGGCCGTGAGCGGGCTTTGCGCGGCACTCGGCGGATCGGGAACACCGACGGCCGATCCGAAGCTTTGGCTCGCCGGCACACCAGTTCAAAGGACACGACCATGATGGCCACCGACGACGATATTCTCGCGGGCGCCGAGGCCTGGCGCCGCCAGGGCAGGGGTGTGGCGCTGGCCACCGTGGTGGAGACCTGGGGCTCGGCGCCGCGGCCTGTCGGCAGCCATCTCGTCGTCGACACGGAGGGGAATTTCATCGGCTCCGTCTCGGGTGGCTGTGTCGAGGGCGACGTCGTGACCGAAGCCATGGACGTGATCACCGACGGTACCCCGCGCACGCTGGAATTCGGCGTCGCCGACGAGACCGCTTGGCGTGTCGGCCTGTCCTGCGGCGGGAAGATCAAAGTCTATGTCGAGCGCGTCGACTGATGCGCCTCGACATCCTCTCCGCCCTCAATGCCGAACGCGTCGCGCGCCGCGCCGCCGTGGTGGTGACCGACCTCGCCACCAACGACCAGCGTCTCGTGCGCGCCCATGAGGTCGAACAAGATCCGCTGGCCGAAACCATCGCGGCGGCATTGCGCTCGGGCAAGAGCGGCACGGTCCAGCACGACGGCGCCGCTGTGTTCCTCTCGGTCCAGGTGCCGCCCGTCAGGCTCGTCGTGATCGGTGCCGTCCATGTCAGCCAGGCCCTGGCCCCGATGGCGAAACTGGCCGGCTTCGACGTCACTATCGTTGATCCGCGCACGGCCTTTGCCACGCCGGAGCGCTTTCCCGATGTCGCGCTGCTGGCTGAATGGCCCGACGCTGCCCTTGGCCGCATCGGCCTCGATCGGTTCACGGGAGTCGCGGCGCTGACCCACGATCCGAAGATCGACGATCCGGGCCTCGACGCGGCGCTTCGGGCCGATTGCTTCTATGTCGGTGCGCTCGGGTCCCGGAAGACCCATGCGGCTCGGGTCGCCAGACTGACGGCGGCAGGCCATGGCGAGGAAGCGATCGCCCGTATCCGGGCGCCGATCGGCCTCGACATCGGGGCCGTGAGCCCCGCCGAGATCGCCGTGTCGGTGCTCGGCGAGATCGTGGGGGCGTTGCGCAAGAAGCCGACCCGGGCCGAGAAGGAGGGAGCGGCCTCGTGAGATTCGGTCCGGTCCCGATCGAAGAGGCGGAAGGTTCGGTTGCGGCGCATGGTGTTCAGGCCCATAGCCCCGATGGGACCTCCGTATCGCTGCGGAAGGGCGATACAGTCACGATGGACCACATTCGGGCGCTGGCCGGGGCGGGCGTGCACTCGGTCGTGGTGGCGAGGCTCGATGTCGGCGACGTCGGCGAGAACCCCGCAGCCCGTCGGCTGGCCGAGGCGGTGGCGGGGCCGGGGTTGTGGATCGAACGCGCCTTCACGGGCCGGGCCAACCTCTTCGCCCAGAGTGGCGGCGTTCTGCTCGTCGACCCTGACGCGGTGGAGCGGATCAACGCCGTTGACGAAAGGCTGACGCTGGCCACGCTGCCACCCTTCCGCGCGGTCGAAGCCGGCGAGATGGTGGGGACCGTCAAAGTCATCCCATTCGCGCTCGAAACCGCGGTGCTGGACGCCGCCATAGCGACCTTTTCCGCGCCGCCGCTTCGCCTGTCGCCCTATCGGTCGCGCCGCATCGGCGTCGTCTCCACGCTGCTGCCGGGCTTCAAGCCGAGCGTGGTGCTGAAGACCTTGCGCGTGCTGGGGGACCGTCTGGCGCCGACGGGATCGACCATCGGCGAAGAGGTCAGGGTGCCGCACGAAGCCGCGGCGCTCGCCGAGGCCCTGCAGCGCTTGGCGCCCTCGCACGACATGCTGATCGTTTACGGGGCCTCCGCCATCGCCGACCGCCGCGACGTCATCCCGGCCGCCGTCGAGCGTGCCGGTGGCCATGTCGACCATCTCGGAATGCCGGTCGATCCCGGCAACCTCCTGATGATGGGGCGGCTCGACGGTCGTCCGGTGCTGGGCGCGCCGGGCTGCGCGCGCAGCCCCAAGGAGAACGGTTTCGATTGGGTGCTGCAGCGGTTGCTGGCCGATGTCCCCGTGGCGCCTGCCGATATCCGCCGCCTTGGCGCTGGCGGCTTGCTGATGGAGATCGTGTCGCGTCCGCAGCCACGGTCGGGCGACGCACCGGCCGCCGAGGACGAGGCGTGACGATCGCCGCGATCCTGTTGGCGGCCGGCACGGCGAGCCGCTATCGCACCGCCGATCCTTCGGTAGCGACCAAGCTCGTGGCGCGGCTCGGTGGGGTACCGCTGGTGCGTCTCGCGGCCGAAGCCGCCCTGGCGAGCCGCGCCACTCCTGTCGTGGTGGTGACAGGCCATGCGGAAGCCGAAGTCCGGTCGGCTTTGGACGGATTGATGCTGACCGTCGTGTCGAATGCCGACTTCGCCTCCGGCATGGCGTCCTCCCTCCACGCCGGCCTCGCGGCGCTCCCGCCGGATTGCGACGGCGCTTTGGTTCTGCTGGCCGATATGCCGGGCGTCACGGCGACGGTGCTCGACGCACTGATCGAGGCGTTCGAAGCCGCGGACCAAGCGGAAGCCGTCGTCCCGGTCCATGGCGGCCGGCGAGGCAATCCGGCCCTGCTCGGCCGCGCGCTCTTCGCCGCCGCCATGACGCTGACAGGTGACGAGGGAGCACGACGGCTGCTGGCGCGGGCCCGTGTCGTCGAGGTGCCGTTGGGGAGTGATGCGGTGCTGCTCGACATCGACGAGCCCGGCATGCTGCCGCTCGCGGCCGGGAGCCGACCTTGACCGACGACGCCCGCTCACGCTGTTCCTGGCCGCTCAAAGACCCCGTCTACTGCGCCTACCACGACACCGAGTGGGGTGTGCCCGAGTGGGACTCCCGCGCGCTGTGGGAGAAGCTGATGCTCGACGGGTTCCAGGCCGGCCTGTCCTGGATCACGATCCTCCGCAAGCGCGACGCCTTTCGCCGTGCTTTCCGAGATTTCGATCCTGACGCCGTGGCGCGGTTCGGGGAGCCGGAGGTGGCGCAGCTTCTGCTCGACTCCGGGATCGTCCGTTCCCGGGCCAAGATCGAGGCGACGATCGGCAATGCGCGAGCCTATCTCGCCATGCGGGACCGCGGTGAGGATTTCTCGGCCTTCATCTGGGATGTCGTCGGGGGCGCTCCCCTGCAGAATGCCTGGCAGCCCGGCGACGTCCCGGTCGAGACGGAGCAGTCGCGCGCGCTTTCGAAGGCGCTCAAGGCTCGCGGGTTCAAGTTCGTCGGCCCCGTCATCGTCTACGCTTGGATGGAGGCGGTGGGCCTCGTCAACGACCATGTGGTCGACTGTTTCCGACACGCCGAGCTTGGTGGCGCTTCGGCCGGTCGCGGCGTGGCTTGATCGGTGCGAACCTTCTCGCGCGCGTATCGCCAGAGAGAACATGCGGACGCGCTGGCAACAACTACGGCGCTCGCGAGATGCGAAGCAAGGAACCGGCCCCACGCGAGCCGCTAAGACAATAAGGCCGCCGACAAATCCAGCGTTTCAGCTAGAAGATGTTAACTTCGGCGATAGTCGCGTCTGTCGCGGATCTGTGCGACAGTGTTGTTTGATCTGGCGTGTCGGGAGCGGACTGTGGCGATAACGGGTTTTCCCAACGATGCGATTTGCTACATCCTGGTGGACATTCCGGGATTGGGGGAATTCCAGGGTACGGGGGCTATCATTGGCCCGCATACGATCCTCACCGCTGCCCACCTCGTCTACGATGCCGACGTGGGTGCCACTGCCGATCAGGTCAGCATCTATCCCGGCTTCGAGCCCACGAACGGGACCTATAATCCACCCGGCGCATTGCCGGGTCTTCAATCGATCCATACCATCAAGGTCGCGGATCACAACGATACCCTGACGCAGAATGAAACTCAGTCGGATTTTGCGGTCATCGACACTTCGACCGACCTGTCCAGCTA
>JAYVMK010000589.1:0-6741 GCA_043758995.1 Lichenibacterium sp.
GGAACGGGGGAGAGAGGGCGAGATAAAACGGCCGCCAGCCGCGGGTGTTTGGGTGGGACGAGACGCGAGCAGGATCAACGACTTGCATCGTCCAAAGCCGCCAGACATCCGGCCAAGCAGGCTGGCTCCGATGCCAAGAACCTCCGCCATATCAGTTCCTTGCGCGCCAGCAGAGCGCTCGGGCCATTGGGAGCCACCCCATGACCGCCCGTGACGACGAGCTGCGCGTCCGCCCCGGCCGGGTCCGGGATGGTGGCCGCGGCGGCGGTAGGCCGCAGAGCTTCGTCGGCCAGGTGATGCGCGCCGCCCGCAAGGCCGGACACACCGGACCTGAGCTCGGATCCGCCGCACGCCGGAGCGGATCCGGCTTCGGGCGAGGCCGCGCCGCAGCGGCAGCGATGGCGCTACGCTCGTCCCACCGCCGCGTGGTGATCAAGGCGCGAGTCGTGCGACAGCGAGGGAGCCGCTTCCGCTCGGCACCGCTCGCTAAGCACCTCAGCTACCTTCAACGTGAAGGCGTGACCCAGGACGGGAAGGATGCCCGCATGTTCGACGCCCGCGGCGACGAAGCCGACGTGGCGTCATTCGCGCAGCGCTGCGAAGGCGATCGGCACCACTTCCGTTTCATCGTCAGCCCGGAGGACGGGTCGGAAATGGCCGATCTGCGCGCCTTCACCCGCGACCTCATGGCCCGCGCTGAGCGCGACCTCGGCACGAGGCTCGATTGGGTGGCGGTCGACCACTGGAACACCGACCAGCCCCACGTCCACGTGCTCGCCCGCGGCGTCGCCGAGGACGGCTCCGATCTCGTCATCAGCAAGGAGTACATCAGCCGAGGCCTGCGCGTCCGCGCCGAAGAGCTGGTCGGGCTGGAGATCGGGCCGCGCTCCGAGCAAGCCATCCGATGGAGCCTGGAGCGGGAGGTCGGGGCGGAACGATGGACCGGGCTCGACCGGGCACTGCGGGCAGCCGCGGACGATAGCGGCGGCGTCGTGGACCTTCGGCCGGGAGCGCCGGCGCATCCCGACGCGGAGCTGAGGCGGCTGATGATCGGGCGCGCGCAGGCACTGGAGCGGTTCGGCCTGACCGAGCCTGTCGGACCCGCGCAGTGGACCTTCAAGCCCGACATCGAGACGACGCTGCGCGATCTCGGCGATCGCGGCGACATCATTCGCACCATGCACCGGGCACTCAGGCGGAACGGCCGAGAGTCGGGCACGGGCGACTTCGCCATCCACGACGAGGACGCGCCCGCCGTGCTCGGGCGCCTCGCCGACCGCGGGCTATACGACGAGCTGAAGGGCTCGGCTTACGTCGTCATTGAGGGCGTGGACGGGCGGGCACACCATATCCGGTTCGGCAGCCTCGAGGCGACCGGCGACGCCGCGGTCGGCGGGATTGTGGAGGTCCTGACGTTCACAGGCGACGACGGGCAGCGGCGGGTCAGCATCGCGGTCCGCTCGGATCTTCCGCTTCAGGCGCAGGTGACCTCGCCGGGCGCGACCTGGCTCGACCGAACATTGCTGGCTCGTGACTCACCGCCGCTCGCCGGCGGCGGGTTCGGGGCAGAGGTGCGAGAAGCACTCGAGCAAAGGACTGACCACCTCGTCGCCGCAGGACTGGCGAGGCGGCAGGGACAACGCGCAGTGTTCTCGCGCGACCTGCTCGGCACGCTGCGCCGGCAGGAGCTCGACGCGGCAGCGGCGAGACTATCGGAAGAGACGAAGCTGCCCCGCCAGACCGCAGCCGAGGGCGAGCATGTCGCTGGCGTATATCGGCAGCGTGTGCAGTTGGCCTCCGGCCGGTTCGCGATGATTGACAATGGGCTCAGATTCGAACTGGTGCCGTGGAAGCCGGCTCTGGAAGAGCATCTGGGACGGCACATATCGGGAGTGTTGCTGCCCGGAGGTGGTGTGGACTGGCGCTTCGACCGTAAGAGAGGACTCGGGATCGGCTGACCTCTTCCGTACCGGCGGCCATGGCTGATCGCGACCCATGTCGGGCGTACAATCCGACGTACGCCATGCTCCGAACCGGACATTCAAGGTGCATCTGCGCACGCGGTTCGCGCCCTTCCAGAGTGCTCGGAAGACCATGAACGCACCGCCAAGCAGCCGCCAGCGTCAGAGGCATTGCCCTGCGGTTTGGAGTGGGCGGGTGGGGCCCGTCACAAGTCGGCACAGCTCTTTGTCGAACGGCAGCCGGATGAAGCCGGTGAAGTTCAAGCTCGCATCGGAGACGGGTGCGCGGTCTGCGACGAGGCCGGACAGGGGAACGCCGACTATTCCGCCGCAGGCCGCGACACAGGCCGGCAAGGCGAGCACCATACTTCTCTTCAAGACCCGATCTACAATGACGACCGCGCGGGTGACCCTCCGACGTCAGTTCGAGCGCCAAATCCCTCGCCAACATTGCAGGAGCATGATGCCGGCGCATCCAGAGCAGATCGAGATCAGGTCGGATCACCAGGCCAGAGACAGGCGGGAGCGGCGAACACCCCGACCACCGGCTCCGGCAAAACGCTCGGGCCGCTGCACTGCCCCCTAACCGGGCAGTGCAGCGGGTCCTGCCCTATCCGACGCCGCACCTTGACGTGCTTTGCGCTCAGGCAGCACGCCCGAGTGGATGACCGACAATCCACAACGGAAGGGGCGCACAGCGGCGTCCTCATGTCCTGGAAGAATAGTTTTGCTCAAAAGGCTGGTACACAATTGTTGCTTGAGCCTGCCTTGTTTGAGCTCCTGCAATCGTGCGGCAATATCAGCGACGGATTTACGCTTCGCAGAATATTCTGCCCCGGCGAGGTCTCTCGGTATGCGTGATATCAAGCTCCGCGGGACGAGAGCCGTTGGCCGAAGCTCCTGGTAGATTGGTCTACTCAGATCGCGATCTCATCGGTGCAACCATCATCGCGTCGACGATGCAAGTCGATCACGATAAAATGCCGTATCGAACGCCAACCCTGCCCGCACAGGCTCGCTCTGTCGATCTTTCGTCCAGGGTGGCTCGGCTGCCGGAACAGGTTTTGCAGGTCGTGTCCCAGGACGTGGTGTAGATGGTCGGGTAGCGGAGACGCCCGTTCGCGCGCCATCCACAGCGCTGTAGCGGACGGGCGTCTTCGCGGGAGGTAGCCATCGGCGGTCGCCGGCTAGGGTCGGGTTGCGAAGACCAACCTGAACCGAAAGACGCACCGATGACCGACGAGATGATGAGCCTGCGCGGGCTTCTTGAGAAGAGCGCCGACGCGGATGTTTTGCGCGAGATGATCGGCTTTGCGGCCGAGCGCCTGATGGAGATGGAGGTGGGCGCCCTTACGGGCGCGGCCTTCGGCGAGAAGAACGGCGAGCGCCTGGCGCAGCGCAACGGCTACCGCGACCGCGACCGGGACTGGCAGACACGGGCCGGCACGGTGGAGCTGCGCATTCCGAAGCTGCGGAAAGGCTCGTACTTCCCCGGTTTCCTCGAGCCGCGTCGCATGGCCGAGAAGGCGCTCACGGCGGTGATCCAGGAGGCGTACATCCAAGGCGTCTCGACGCGCTCGGTCGACGATCTGGTGCAGGCGATGGGCGGGACCGGGATCTCGAAAAGCCAGGTCAGCCGGCTGTGCACCGAGATCGATGAGCGCGTGAACGCCTTCCTGGACCGGCCCATTGAGGGCGACTGGCCCTACCTCTGGCTCGACGCGACCTACGTAAAGGTGCGCGAGGCGGGTCGGATCGTATCGGTCGCCGTTACAGTGGCGGTGGGCGTCAACACCGACGGACGGCGCGAGGTGCTCGGCATGGATATCGGCCAGTCGGAGGCGGAGACCTTCTGGACGGCGTTCCTTCGCAAGCTGGCCCGGCGTGGGCTGCGCGGCGTGAAGCTGGTGATCTCGGACGCGCACGAGGGGCTAAAGGCGGCTGCCACGAAAGTGCTCGGCGCCACGGCTCAACGCTGCCGCGTGCACTTCATGAGGAATGCGCTGGACCATGCCGGCAAGAGCGGCCGCCAAGTCGTCTCCGCCCTGATCGCCACGGCCTTCGCGCAGGCCGATGCCGAGGCTGCTCGACAGCAATGGCGCCGCGTCGCCGACCAGTTCCGTGCCAAGATGCCCAAGCTATCCGCCCTCATGGACAGTGCAGAGGAGGATGTGCTGGCCTACATGACGTTCCCGGCCGCGCACCGAACCAAACTACACTCGACCAATTCGCTCG
Source organism: Lichenibacterium sp. (assembly GCA_043758995.1). Lineage (GTDB taxonomy): Bacteria > Pseudomonadota > Alphaproteobacteria > Rhizobiales > Beijerinckiaceae > Lichenihabitans. The sequence goes on from JAYVMK010000589.1 coordinate 4,197, forward strand.
AACGCGTCAACGGCGAGATCAAGCGTCGGACAGATGTCGTCGGCATCTTTCCGGATGAAGCCTCGATCAAGCGGCTCGTGGGAGCTATTCTGCTCGAACAGAACGACGAGTGGGCCGTCCAGAGATCCCGCTACATGACGCTGGAAAGCATCGCCCCGATCGGTGATAGTGACACCGTCAGCCTGCCAACCCTGGTAGCCTGACGGTCCCGGCCCGAGCCGGTGACCGAGGTGGCTGCTCCGGAAGCTACACCACCCCCTGGGACACGATCGTTTTACAACCTTCGGCCGCCCCATTTGCAACCTCCTTCCCATTGTTCCCGTCGGGACCCTCAGGCGGGCGCGTCACTCAGGTCACGGCGCTGATCCGAGCTTCGGAGACCGCAGCATTGCCAGTGTCCCCGGAGCGGGGACACGACGAGGTGGCCCGAAGCGCAAGTGACCATAGGCGCCTCTCCGCATACCGCCGGCGTCTGCCGGAGCTAACCCCAGCGACGGCGCTGGACGCTCCGAAGATCGAACGCACAACCTTGTCAACGTTCCCCGTCGCCCCCAGTCGCGTCCATATCGATGGCGGCTTTATCCCGCGCACCGTGTCGGCGGCCCAGGCCGGCCTGACGGCACTCGCAACTGCGGGATCGTCCTTCGTCACCCAGGTACTAGCACTACTTTGGCAGATTTGGATCGACGGCACCGGCGAGGAGCCTTTTACGATGCGAGCAGTGCGGGCAGTGTAGGGGCGGCGGTCGTGCGAAGAGATCGAGAATGGCTTGCCTGATGGCTGGCATGCTCGGTTGTGGCGGTGGGCCCCCGATTCTTTTTTTCCGCCCCGCCGCTTTAAGGCGGCAGGATTGGAGGAAGGCGAAGGCCATCATTGTCATCAAGGCGTGTCGGTGTAACCCGGTCCAAGACCTGCCTTCGAAGTGGTCGAGGCCAAGTTCCTCCTTGAGTTGCTGATGTGCCTGTTCGCAAACCCACCGTGCTTTGATTGCGGTGGCGAGCATCTTGAGCGTGGCATCGGCCGGTAGGTTCGACACATAGTACTTCTGCTCGCCGGTCGAGCGCCGCTCGCCGACAAGCCAGACCTCTTCTCCCGGCATGGCCTGAACGCGGTTGTCGCTCATGCGATGCCGATGTCCGTCGGCCAGTCGAACACGGCGGGCTGCGAAAAGACATGTCAGCCGACCTTTGGTGCCGCGGCGCCAGGTGACCTTTTGCCATTTCTCCTCGGCGAGCATCGCTTCAGCAGAGACCGGAAGTCGATCAGGAATGTGATATTTGCGTCGCTTCCCGGTTTTTGCGACGGGGAAAATCAGGGCGACATCGGCCGGGTAGAAGGTCTGGCGCCGCGAAAGCCCGACGGCCCACAGGAGGCCGCGCTCGCTCAAGGCCTGGCGGAACGCACCACTGGATCCGTAACCGGCGTCGGCAAGGACGCAGCCGAAACGTGCTCCGGATGCGATGACACGGTCGATCTCTTCAATGGCGATCTCCGGTTTCGTCAAAGCAACCTGCCGATCCCTCGGGATGTGCGCTCGTGTCATCCGCTCGGGGTTGTTTGTCCAGGTCTCGGGCAGGAAAAGTCGTAGGCCCACCATCACCGGCACTTCGCGCGAAGCCAAAGTCACCGAGACCAGCGACTGGCAGTTGGACGTCTTGCCAAGCGCCGAGGCGTACTGCGGCGCGACCCAGACCGAGTGCTGCCCCTTCTTCGGCAACGCCGTGTCGTCGATGACGAGAAAACCTCGCTCATCGCCAACCTAGCGGTTCGCCTCCTTCAGCAGAGCTGCCTCCAGCGGCGCACTGTCCCAGACCCCCGTGGCGATGAAATGGTGAAGCTGATCGTAGCCGACCTCGCCACTACGGGTCGCCATGGGTTGAACGCTCTTTCGGTCCCCTGGACCGATCAACCCCGCGATGTAGAGTGGGCACATCCGGCGGCGCGCCGGATGCGACAGCCCGGCCAGAAACGGCTCAAGCCAACGCCTCAGATCGTCTCGCCAAGTTTCTCCTGAAGACATCGCCGCCGCCCGCGCCAGCCAACCATGGCACACGAATCCGCGACGATTCCACCCTGCTCCACCCTGTCTGCCAAAGTAGTGCTAGACTGAAGTGCCATAACCCGCGCACGCGCTTTGCCAAGCGCTGAGCCAGCTGCCGCGTCAGGCGACCCGGGATCAGTCCTGCGATGGAACGGGAATGGTCCCGGGACCGCGCGCGCTCGGGATTATCTGTTCAGGACGCAGCGCGGAGGTTCTCGTCACCCGACGGCCCCAGGGTGACCTTCGCCGGTCGCCTATCAGTTCGGCAAGGGCGCACTTGGCCGAGGTTCGGGATGATTGGGCCGGAACGTCCAAGCGAAGGCCCGGGCGGTCAGTCGTGAAAGATCATCCATGATCGTGTAAATCGCCGGGATCACCACGAGCGACAGTAGGGTCGAGGCTATAAGACCGCCTATCACGGCTATGGCGACTGGCGCCCGGAATTCCCCACCGATGCCGACCGAGAAGGCCGAAGGCAGCATACCGGCTGCCATGGCGAGTGTC
>JAYVMK010000590.1:0-9296 GCA_043758995.1 Lichenibacterium sp.
TCGGCGATCACCTGGAACATCAGCTCGCAGGCGGTCTCGGCGAGCGGCACGTAGCCGAGTTCGTCTATGCAGATCAGGTCGAGGCGCTCCCAACGGCCAAGAGCCCGGCCGAGCATGTTGGCGTGGGCCGCCTCGGAGAGTTCGTTGACGAGGGCCGTGGCGGTGGTGAAGCGGACGCGGCGTCGCTGCCGGCAGGCCTCCACGCATAGGCCGGTAGCGAGATGCGATCGGCCCTGCAGCCAAGTGATTATGGAAATTCGCTCAGGAGCTTCTTCGAGGCAATGACCATTAGGCGGCAGTCCGATCCGGTCACGAACAGGCGGTAGCCTTCGGCATGCATCCGGACCGCGTAGGATGCGCTCTCGCAGGCGAGGCCCGCGATGATCCCGGCCTTGACCGCACAGGCTGCGATGCGCCGGAGCGCGCCCACCACCTCGGCGTCGTCGGTGTCCATCCTGGGCGTCCGCCCCAGGCTGGAGGCGATGTCGCTGGGCCCGGCGAACAAGCCGTCGAGCCCCGGGACCGCCGCGATGGCCTCAAGGTCGTCGAGCCCGCCGAGTGTCTCGATCATCGCGATCGCGAGTACGCGTCCGTTCGCCTGACTGACGTAGTCGTCGCCAAACAGCAGGCGGGCTCGGATCGGTCCGATGCTGCGCATGCCCTCCGGAGGGTAGCGGCACGCCGCGACGAGTGCCCGCGCCTCTTCGGCTGAGCTGATCATGGGGCAGATGATGCCGCTCGCGCCCGCGTCGAGAAGCCGGCCGATGAGGGCAGGATTGAGGGCCGGCGGGCGCACCAAGACCGTCGCGCCCAGGTTCGTCGTGACCTGGAGAAGCCGAACCATCTCGCCGAAGTCGGTCATGCTGTGCTGCATGTCGGCAACCAGACAGTCCCACCCGACCCGCGCGATCATCTCGCCGGACAGCGTGGAGGCGCTGTGGAGCCACGTCGTCCTGATACCGCGCCCGGCTGGAGCGGCGAGCGCCCGAAGTTTCTCTTTCATCGGCTACCTTTCTGGTTGCCTTGCCGCGGGGGCTATCCGGACAGGCCGGGGTCGCGGACGGTCAGGTCGGCCGACCACCGCGCATGGCGAGCGATCCGTCATTCCATCCAGTCGTTTTGCACGACGTGCAAGCCGGCGTTAAAGTCGGTGATGTAGGCAAGGCCCGAGCGCTCGACGTAGACGTCGGCAGTGTGCAATTGGGGAACGATCCCCGGCCGCGTGTCGACCATCGTGCGCGGCAGAGCCGGCACAAACCAGCCGACCTCCTCGGGGCGGAATGGGTTTTGGATGTCGAAGACGCGCAGCCCCGCGTTTTGGTAGGTCGCGAATATGTAGCGCGAACTCTGGTAGGAGCCGGGCCGGTTCTCCCATAGGTTGTGCGGCCCGAAATGCCCGCCCTTCGCGTAGTAGTCCTGGTCCAAGGGAACGGGCATCGTCGCGATCGTGACGGGGTTCTCCGGCGCACGGATGTCGAGTACCCAGGTGTGCTTGAGCGGCTCGACATCGATGTTCTGGACGGCCTCGTCGGCGACGATGAGCAGGTTCCGGTCGTGGAGGGGAAGGGCACTGTGGGTACCTCCCGCAAAGGGCGGGTACCAATTTCGATGGGAGATGAGGCGTGGAAGCGCCTTGTCCTTGACGTCGAGCAGGGTGACGCCGCCGTCCCGCCAGCAGGCATACGCCACGTCGTCGATGACGACCGCGTGATGCAGGGCGACGCGACCGGGCCAGTCGGCTTTCTCTCCGCCCGCGTGCCACATTCCTGGGAGCCACCAGCGCCCCACCTCGACGGGATGGGTCATGTCGTTCATGTCTATGACGATGAGCACGTGGTCGGTGTAGCCGTCCAGGAACGCGGAGGCGTAGGCGTAGCGGTCGCCGATCCACCAGACGCGGTGCAGTCCGAGGCCCGCGACCTCCATGAAGCCGATCGGCCGCGGGTTGGCCGGGTCCTTGATGTCGTAGACGCGCAGGCCTGCTGAATAGTCCTCGCCGCGCCTGCCGAACTTGGCGCTGTCAACGCCCGAGATGGAGCCGCCGTAGTAGCTCTTCTCGCTATTGAAGACTGAGTAGAAGTTGAACTCCTCAACGGCCAGCAGGTGGTCGCCGTGCGTCTGGCAGTGGATCGACCACGAGGCGGGATGCACGGGGAGGAAGTTCACGGGCTTGGGCGCGCGGGGATCCCCCACGTCGATCACCGTGATCCCGCCGCTGAAGACGTGGCAGACGTAGGCGTGACCCTTCGCCACCATGACCTGGCATCCATCGGGGCGACCGCCCTGATCGGAGTGACCGACGAAGCTGATCCGGTGGGCTGATTCCGTTCTGTCCGTGCCAGACATGATGCCTTGTCCCGTTTCGTGTTTGCGGTGACCGTTCAGGGATTGACGATGTCCGGCTGGCCTTCGCCGCTCAGCATGGCCCACGTGTTCCGGGCGCCGCGCCATCCCATGTTCTCCATGCTCTCCGTCGTCCAGGTCGCCGCATGCGGCGTGACGACGACGTTGGGCATCGCGAACAGAGGGTCCCTCGGGTCCGGCGGCTCGGTCTCGAACACGTCGAGGCCTGCGCCGCCGAGGCGCCCTCCGGCGAGGGCCTCGCGCAAGGCCGGATAGTCGACGAGCCAAGCGCGACCGGTGTTAATGAGCAGCGCATTTGGCTTCATCAGCGCGAGCGCCGCGCGATCCACCATCCGCTCGTTGTCGGGCGAGGGAGCGGCGTGCAGGGTGACGATGTCGGACCTCCTGAGGAGTTCGTCGAATCCGACCCGCGTCACACCGGCGACGTCGGCGCCGGGCATCGGATCATAGGCGAGGAACTCGACGTCCCAGCCCGCCAGCCGTCGCGCGACACCGCGGCCGATGCGGCCGAAGCCGACGATGCCGACGGTAGTCCCGGCGAGCCCGCCGGCGAAGATGTCCCCGCGCCATCCACCTTGCGCCATGAACGCGGGCGTCCACTGCGTCAGTCGCTTCTTCAAGGCGAGCATCATCGCGATGGCGTGCTCACAGACGGGAACGACTTGGGTGTCGACGGGGGTGTTCGTCACCCGGATGCCGCGTTCGCTCGCCGCATGCAGGTCGATGCTGTCGACCCCGATGCCGAACTTGGAGATGAACTTGAGTTCGGGAAGCGCCGCGATGACGCTACGCGTGAAGTGCGCGCCGCTGGCCCCCATGACGGCCGTGAAGCCGCGAGCAGCGTCGATGATCTCCGCTTCGGTGTAGCGCTGGAAACCCTTGCTCCACATCGCTCTGCCGCGAGTCACGGACACCCCTTTGGCCTCGAGCCAGGCGAGCGACTCGCCGGTTGGGTCGATCTGCTCGAACACGAGGACGCTAGGGGAGCTGACGGGTCCGACCTCGTCGCTCATTCGACCTCGGCTCCCTTTCGCGCCGCGGCCACGTAGTCGGCGCGCGGCGGGGAGAAGACGTCGACGAGTACGGCGTTGGCTCCTTCGAGGGCTCGGGTACTCCCGTGCATGACGTCGCGCTCGATCCGGCACATGTCGCCGGCGCGCAGGATCAGGACCTCGTCACCGACCGTCGTCTCGATAACCCCGCTGACGACGATCGTGAACTGCTCGTGCTCGGCGTGAGAATGGAGGGGGGTCGTAGGCCGGTCCGCGGGGATGTCCCATCGGACAAGGGTGACGTCCTCGCCCTCAAAAACCGAACCAAGGAGGTCTGGGCGCACCCGGTGGAGCGGGCTCCCGCCCAAGGGAAACACGGTCGGCTGATCCATGATGCTGTGCTCTTTCGTGATAGAGGATGCGCGGTCACCCGCCATAGCCGTGCGCATGCCAAGCTACTTGATGCCCCAGATGGCCTTGTACTGGTCGCGGTAGCCGTTATCAGGATCGAAGCGGCTCTGGGCGCCGCCGTCCGCACCGACGTTGTCCTTGGTCACGAGGTGGACCTTGGTGACGTAGCCACTGGGCTTCTCGCCGGCGAAGGCGCGGTTCAGCTCGTCGATGGCTTGCCAGCCCTGCAGGTTCAGCGGCTCCGGGACGGTGCCGATCTGGTACTCGCCCTTGCGGATGCGGTCGTAGGCGGAGGTGCTGCCATCGCCCGCTGAGATCAGATGCGGGCTGCCATCGGGGGAGATGCTTTGGCTCGCAGCGTCGGGACCGAGAAGTCGAAGTAGAGGTCGTTGAAGGCCAGCACGTAGCCGAGCTTACCACCGTAACGCTGCAGCAGGGCGCTCGTGAGGGAGGGCATGCGCTGCGAGATCTGCGTGTAAGGCGCGTTCTCGACCGACAGGACGCTGCAGCCCTCGCAGGCCTCGATGCCGTCCTTCTCCCCCCTAGTCTTGGTGTTGACGATCGCGAACTGCGGGTCGGTCAGGATGACGGCGTTAGCCTTGCCGTCACCGTAGACCACCGCGTACTTCGCCGCGATGTTGGCGAGCTTGTAGGGATCGGTCGACAGGTTCCAGAAGATCTCCGGAACCTCCTCGACCGGCCCAGGCGCCGCCGCGGAGTGCCAGGACACCACCTTGATGCCCTGGTCGCTCGCCCGCTTGAACAGCGACTTGAACTGCGTCGCCGCGAGGCTGCCGATAATGATGCCGTCAGGTTTTAGGGCGATCGCCTGCTCGAAGGCGTTGGCTTCGCCGCTGGCGGTGTTCTGGCCGTCGATCAACTGGTAGCGCCACCCGAGCGCCGTCGCCGCCTCCTGTGCTCCCGCGGCCGAGCCGGCAGCACCGGCATTGGTCTGGGTGTCGGCGACGTAGACGACGAACTTTCCCTTCGGAGCCTTCGGGCCCGTCGTCGGACCGTCCCAGGCCTTCACGGGCGCCGTCGCCTCGGCGATTTCGGCCTTGATCCGGTCGAGGCTTTCGGCCGCCCCACCGGGCCGGCTGAGCGCCATCAGTGACACGGCCGACGTGATCGTCAGCAATGCCGCGCGGATCCTGCGATGATTGGAGTTCGCCAAAGACATGTCTCCCACTGTTTTTTCGTCAGTCGTGCGAAAGCTGCATGAACTGGTGTGTTCGCGCCTCAGCGCTGGCCGAGTTTGCGACGCCGGGCGGCGTAACCTGCGATGCCGACGGAGAGGACGAGGCTGGCGCCCTGGAAGATCGGTTCGACGTAGAAGCCGCCACCGAGCTGTTGGAGCCCGGCGATGCCCGTCGCGAGCACGAGGACCGCGACGAGCGTGCCTACGGTATTCACCCGGCCCGGCCGGATGGTCGTGCTGCCGAGCAACGCGCCGACGAAGGCGGGCAGCAGGAACTCGGGGCCGACCGCACTCTGCCCGACCTGCAACCGAGCGGCCAGGATCACGGCGGTGAAGCCGACGATGGCGCCGCTCACGACGAAGGCGCCGATCACCAGGCGGCGGGCCGGGATGCCCGTGAGTTCCGCGGCCTTCCGATTCCCGCCGACGGCATAGATCCGTCGGCCGACGGGCAGGAACTCGAAGCAGACCCAAAGTACCACCACCAGGGCCAGCACGAAGAGCGCCGGCAAAGGGAATCCGAGCAACGTCGCATCGTTCATCGCCGTGAAGGGCGCGGGGATATCGCCGACGATCTGCGCCCCGTTGGTGTACCAGGCCCCGAGGCCATAGAGGATCGTGCCGACGCCCAGGGTGGCGATGAAGGAATCGATGTGGGCGTACTCGACGAGGATGCCGTTGACCAGACCGATAACGGCACCGAGGAAGACGGTCGCGACGATGACCAACGGCCATGGCATGTTCGCCTGGACCAGCATTCCCATGGCGAGGATGTGCAGCAGGCCTATCCCGTAGGCCACCGACAAGTCGTAGTTGCCGGACGCGATGACGATCATCTCGGCCAGGGCGAGGAACGTCACGATGACGCTCGCACCCATCACGGCCCTGAAGGTCTGGCTGGATAGGAACGTGTCAGGCAGCGCGATGGCGTAGATGACGACGAGCACGACCCCGAAGACGACGAGGCCGTAGTTCGACAGGATCCGCTGCACGCCGCCCGACAACAACTTACCGGTTATGCCCGGAGAGTCGGGACTTGCTGCTTCGGGACCGAGCGGAAGAGCTTCGGAAGCTGCTTTCGACACCTCGCGGACGGCTTTCATCGCGGCGTTCTCCCGGCGTTGTCTGGTGCCTTGAGGCTTGTTGTTGTTCGGTGAGGCGAGGGGTGTTCAGGATGCTATTTGAGATACGGTCCCGCCGCTGATGGCGTGGGTCAGCGCCTCGACGGTCAGCTCGTCGCGGCCGAGCTCGGAGACGACACGTCCGGCGCCGAACGCCAACACGCGGTGGCAGACCTGCACGAGCTCGTCGAGGTCCGACGAGACGATGAGGCATGACGTGCCGCTGACCGCGCCCGCGGAGAGCATCCGGTAGATCTCGGACTTGGCACCGATGTCGACGCCTATGGTCGGCTCCTCGAGCACCAGGATCCGGTACCCGCGATCGACCAAGCGCGCGAGTACGACCTTTTGCTGATTCCCGCCGCTCAGCGTGGAGACGTCCCGTTCGGGGTCGCGTGGTCGGACGTCGAACCGGTCGAGGATCCCCGCCGCCGATCGCCGCTCCGCATCGCGGCTCAGCAGCGACAAGCTCCGACGGCCGAAGTTGAACGGGTTGAGGAAGAGGTTCTCGCGAACGCTCATAGACGTGGCGAGTGACTCCTCCGCCCTCTTCCCCGAAGTGAAGCCGATGCCTGCCTTTATCGCACCGTTCGCGTCCTGGTAGCGCGCGATCCCGCCGCCGATCGTAACCTGGCCGGAGGCGATGATCTCGATGCCCGCGATCGCCCGGCCGATCCGCTCGTGCCCTTGCCCGCGGAGCCCTGCCAGCCCGACGATCTCGCCGGCTCCGACCTCGAACGACACCGGACCCGCCGAGCCGGAACGGAGGCTGGTGACCGTCAGGGCCGGCGCGCCTTTGCCGGTGCATGCCGTCGCCCGTGCCCGTGCCGGAAGCCTGCCGCAGATGTCCCGGACGAGTTGGTCGGGAGACAGTCGAGAGAGATCGTCGTAGGAGGCAACGACGCTGCCGTCACGCAGGATCGTGACGGCGTCCGCCAGACGAAAGACCTCGTCGAGCCGATGGGTCACGTACATGATGCCGATGTCCATGGCGCGGATCTTCCGCAAGGCATCGAAGAGGCGCCCCACGTCGTGCTCCGGCAGACTCGACGTCGGCTCGTCGAGGATGAGGACGTCGATGTCACGGGTCAGGGCACGCGCGATGGCGACGATCGACTTCTCGGCCTGGCTAAGCTCACCCACCACGCGATCGAGCGGCAGCGGCCAGCCTAGCCCTGCCAGGGCTCGTGAGGCGGCGCGGTCCACCGCGCGCCAGTCGATCAGGCGGCGCCTGGTCGGATAGCCGTAGGCCATCGCCATGTTCTCGCCGATGCTCATGGAATCGATGAGCCCGAGGTCTTGGTGGACAAAGGATAGGCGTTTGAATTGGATCGCCTCGGCCAGGGATCGTCCGCGGATGTTCACATGCCCTTCATCCGCCGCGTGTACTCCGGCGAGGATCTTGATGAGCGTGGACTTTCCGGCCCCGTTGGCGCCGAGGAAGGCGTGTATCTCGCCGGATCGGACCGTGAGGTCGACGCCCCGAAGCGCGGCGGCACCGCCGAAGCGCTTGTGTAGGCCGGCGATGGTGACCACGGGTTCGGATGCGGCCGCCTCCGCCGGCATAGCCTCACCGTCCATGACCGCTCGCCTCCGCCAGCCGGGCGACCCCTATGTCGGGGGCGTCGTCATCGTCCTCCAAAGGCAGAGGATGCCGCTTGGCGGCGGCTGCCGCCCTCGACGGGTCGCCAGACGCGATCGCGTCGACGATGTCACTGTGCATGGCATGCATTCGGGCCACGTGCACATACGACCTCGCTGGCGCGACCTCCACGACCTCGGCCTCGATGAAGTCCATCAGGGTGAGGTAGATCGCGGTGACAATCGTGTTCTCACCCATCTCGGCGATCTTACGGTGCAGCTTCCAATTGAGGCGTAAAGACTTGTCCGGCTCGCTGGCCGCGTCGATCATGCTCTCGAGAAGCGCGTAGAGCTCCTCGACGTCCGCTGTCTTGAGCCGTCCGACCTTCGCCGCCTCGACGATGGCGAGGGGATCTAACAGGTTGCGGACCGCCAGGCACTGCTCGACGGTCGTCTTGCCGCGCTTTACGCCCAGCACGACCTGGCTCAGCCGCAGGGACAACGTCGGCGGTGCGACGAAGACGCCGCCTTGGGGCCCGCGCCGGAGCTCGATCATCCCCCGAGTCTCCAGCACGCGCACCGCCTCGTTCATGGTGCCCTGGGCGACCTGGAACGCCTTGCGCAGCTCCTCCTTCGACCCGAGTCGTGGGGGCTGGTCGGCGCCACGTTCCAGAATAATGGCCTCGAGGCGCCTCACGAGGTCCTCGGCGCGACTTCCCTCTGAACGCGGTAGCGGTTCGACTCCGTGGAGCACGTTCCGATCCTCCCACGAAAACAATAATCATTATATTGAGCGTAGTCAATACGAAACACGAGCCTTCCCCAGCGCCAAACGTTGCGCACAGAGGCCAACCAAGGACCGTCCGGGCACAGGACGTGATGCGCGATCCTCGTGCCGGGCCCGCGAACGAACAGTCAAGCCGAACGGGTGTTCACGCCCGCCAATCGGGTCGCCGCCATTCGGACCGGTTGATGCACGCCGCGACCCAGCTCGTGTTCCGGTCGAAGGCGACAATGCGTCGAACGATTTCGCTTTGCGAGAGCCGTCGAGAACCTCGCCGGACAGCTCGAACCTGACGCGGACGGGTGCGTGGGACGTGATCGGGGCTGTCTACCGCGCCATCATTGCATGCATGACTTGACGCGGCTCGGAGAAGCTGAACAGATTGCTCTGGCCGGCCCTGCACTTCGAGGTTCGAAGTGACCGGGGATCGGTGGGGACCGTACGCATGGGAACCTGTCGAAGCCTCGTCCGGCCGAAATCGACGGTGGCCCCTACGGCCGTCGGACCCTGTCCCTCGCATGGATCCAGACGAGATGCAGCCATCGCAGGCACGTCCGTAGTCCCTGGTCGTCGGGCTCCTGCCCGGCGTGTTGGGGGGCGTTGGGTCTGAGCCCTGATACCGACCCTTTGCCGAGCTGTGACGGCCCTCACGATCCTGGCGCGATGGAGAAGACCGATGACCGACGCCACGATCGACGTGCGGGCCTCGTCACCCCCGAAGGCTGAGCCCCACGACCGTAACTACACAGGGGGTACGCATCTTGGCTGAGCGGGGTCAGGCGCCGATCGTGGCCAGCACGGTGCTGAACGTTCCCGCTTCGGAGGTGATCCGCGCTGTGGCCACC
>JAYVMK010000591.1:0-6211 GCA_043758995.1 Lichenibacterium sp.
GCTAGAGGCAATTGGCATCCTGCTTCAGGCCGTGGAGTCAGGCAGCCTATCAAAGGCGAGCCGGGAACTTGGCATCCCGCTCGCAACCGTCAGTCGCAAAGTTGCTGAGCTTGAGGCATATCTGGGCGCCGGCCTGCTCATCCGCTCGTCCAAAGGCTTGATACCGACGCCGGCCGGTCGTTCCTACATCGACGCCGCGAAGACAGTTTTGGAACAGTTGACCGAGGCGGAGCGCGCTGCAGCGGGAGAGTACATCTCGCCTCGTGGGGACCTCATCATAACGGCCCCGGTCATGTTCGGTCGTTTGCACGTGCTGCCCGTGGTGAACGATTTCCTGCGGGCTTACCCCGACGTCCGGTTAGGATTGGTTTTAACCGATCGAGTGACGCATCTCGTTGATGATCACCTCGACGTGGCGGTCAGGATTGGAGACTTGCCCGACAGCGGCCTGACGGCCAGCCGACTCGGATCGGTGCGCCGAGTCGTATGTGCCAGCCCGGCCTATTTCGACGAGCGCGGCTTTCCCCATACCCCGCACCACCTGTCGGACCATGTTGCCATCTCGACTGAAGGCGTTTTATCGCCCGAAAGCTGGCCCTTCAACGCGAAGGGTGTTGTGCTCGCGCTGCCGATGCGCGCTCGCCTGAGCGTCAACAGCATCGAGGCTGCGATCGACGCGGCCCTCGATGGCGTGGGGCTGATCCGGGTGCTTTCCTATCAAATCGCCCATCATGTGCGTCAGGGTGCGCTGAAGATCGCGCTGCAAACCTTTGAACCGCCGGCTCCGCCCGTGCATCTGGTCTACCACGGGTACCCTCGTCTGCCCCTGAAGCTGCGCGCGTTCATCGATTTTGCATCGCCGCGACTGCGGGAGCGTCTGGAGGAGGCGGCGATATAGCACAGACGGTAAGCGCGATGGCGCTCCAAGGATCCCGTGTCCGGGCCGTAGACGGCTGCGAGCTAGGGTCGGAATATCACTTCATTGCCAGCCCGCATTTGCTCTCGTGACCGAAACAGTTTCTCGGCTTCAGCACCATACTGCCGGCGACCTTGCCGCTTTCAACCGCCTCTCGGGCGTCGACGTAGCCGTCCTGCACCAACCGCAGCGCAACGTTGTATTCAGCGGGACAGACGCAAAGATAGCCGTCAGGCGTGGCTGCCATTTGAAATCGAGCGGGGGAGAAGGCCCGGACAACGATGATGCACTGCACCGCCGCACACGAAAGCATCATCGGGGCACGCTGGACGGTCTGTACGCCCTGCACGAGCTGGAAACCACATCATTGCCTATCCGCTCGATGAGATCGGGAACCGACCCGACGGGAAACTAGCACCCGAAAGTAGGCAGGCAAGTTCGCCCCGATCGTCAAAAACTGACTTCGGCATGCCGCTCGGCAACGGTCCACAACGCCGTCGCAAGCTCAACGTTGTTGGAGGCCGCTGTGCTCTTAGCTACGCCGGGAGCTCCTTTGATCTCACCCCAGCCCGTCGGGCCATAGTATTCGCCGGACTCGACTTTGGTGGCCGTCGCAGCATAGAGTGTCGGCAGGGCGCCGCTCGCTGCCGTGCCGGTAAACAAGGGCGCGAGCGAATCGAACATTCGGTTAAACGGGAGAACCTGCTGTCCCGGTCGGGGCTTGGTAAGATCAGTGCGGGCGATACCGGGATGCGCCGCCACGGAAAGCAAGTTCCATTGACGCTCGCCCGCCCGCCGCGCCAACTCGCGTGCGAAGACCAGAGTCGCGAGCTTCGATTGACTGTAGGACCGGATCGGCGAGTATTGCCGAACGCTCATGAGATCGTCGAAATCAAGCCGACCGTACTTATGCATGATGCTAGACAAGCTTACAACGCGAGGCGCGATCGCTTTCAGGATGGTCGGCATCAGCCTTGCCGTAAGCGCGAAGTGCCCAAGAAAGTTGACGCCGAACTGGAGTTCAAAACCGTCTCTCGTGGTCAGGCGCTTGCGCGGTGACGCGACTCCGGCATTGTTGATGAGCAGATCGACATGAGGTTGATCGTCCACGATGCGAGCAGCGAACTCAGCCACTGATGTCAGGCTGGCGAGGTCGAGCAATGCGAACTCGACGCTGGCGAGTCGATGGACCGTTTGGATGCGGCTCACAGCCTCTCTGCCTTTCACCGCGTCGCGCGCTGCCAAGATGACATGGGCGCCCGCACCAGCAAGACCGAGCGCTGTTTGATAGCCAAGGCCAGTATTTGCGCCCGTCACGATCGCCACCTTTCCGGATTGATCTGGAATGTTCTGTGCTGTCCAACCGGGCATGCGTGTCTCCGTTCACCTGCGTCAGCTAGCCATGTATGAAAGCTGCTGCCATAGGGAAAGAAGGCACCTAGGTGCGCCATACTGACATTCAGGAAACCGACGTGAAGCAGAAATGCGCCATCACCGACCAAACGACGCCCGCGCAGGAGATGCTCGCACGCGAGGTGTTGGAGCGGCTGAGCGGGAAGTGGGCGTTCTATATCCTCCACGTGCTTGAGGAAGGCGACGAACTAATGCGGTTCATGCGAGTGCTTGAGGCGGTGGAAGGTATCAGCCAGAAGGTGCTGACCAGGATGCTGCGGCAGCTCGAAGCGGATGGTTTTGTACGAAGAAAAGTTTTCGCGGAAGTCCCGCCCCGGGTTGAATACGATCTAACTAGCTTAGGTGCTGACCTGCTGATGCAAATCGCGCCGCTGTTCGTCTGGGTTCTAATGAAAACGGGCGATTTCGCGGAGGCTCGTGCCACCTTCGGCTCATGACTTTGATACGATTCATCGAGGTGGCCCTCTCCAATTCAAGAGGCTAGCCGCGCTTTCCTGCAATCGATCCTTACGATTGCCGCTTGGCTCTTTGTGGAAATCCTGTCGAAGAGCACTTCTAGCTAGGGAAGGCCGCCAGCGAGGCAAGCGAGGGTAGCGCTTTTTGCAGCCGACGATTTCGCAGGCAGGACTCGCAGTCCCGTTCAAGGTAGGGCTTGTGTGCTCTCGGCTGATGAAGAGACTTGAAGACAGCTCACAGCGGTCCAAGAGAGCTATCCGACAAGCGCTTGGCGGATTTCTTGCACGAGTTGGTCGGGTGAGTAGGGTTTAGGTACGAAGCGCCCCGTATCTGGCCATTCGCGGTCCGGCGGCTTTGCGCGGCCTGATGTGACGACAAGCTTAATAGCCGGCCACCTCATGTGAACCTCGCGCGCAAGGTCTAACCCGTCGAGAGCGCCGGGCATGTTGATGTCGGTGAACAGTACACGCACACCCGGAAATTCAGCCAGCATCTTCAACGCCGCCTTGGCATTCTCGGCCTCGAGAACCTGGAAGCCATTCTCCTCCAGCACATCGGATGCAACGAGGCGAAGTATGGCTTCGTCGTCGACGACAAGTACGACGATTGAATCTGAGCCATCATTTGACATCATCGTCAACAAATTCGGTGGCCAGAAGTTGCGCTCGGACTTCGGACGCTCAGTCCGATTGGCTGAACGATATTTTAGGAGACCATCATGCTCGGCGAGGGGGGGTGGTCGTCGAGGCTTCAGCTACATTTGCGGGCATCAGATCCAGGACGAGACAGTGCTGACACCCCTTACTGGAGCCTCCGGGAGCCGATAACGACGTCGCTGTATGATCCGAGCGTGCGGAGCTTCCTACAATCGGTGCGCGCCGTTGCGGCCTTCCTCGACCGCGCTCCTATGCACGGCGCCTCAACCAACGTGCTGATCGCCGCCGACAGGGCGTCGGCTAGAGCGCCAAGCGCCAACAAACCTCTCACAGCCGACGCGCTCGAGGATGTGGCACGGCGATTGCAGCGACAGCGTGAGTCGTCGAAAGACGATTTTCTTGGCGGAGATCTGAAAAGCGTTTTTCAGAAATTGATGATCGGATAATCGCTCATCACTTTGAGCCGACCCTATGGAAAAGCTTTCAGGAGAAAAGTTATATGCTCATACAGCGCATCTTTAGAGGACCGAAGGCCGTCGCGGCACTCGCCGCCCTGGCCCTGCTGGTCGGCGCCGAAGCGCACGTCAAAGCGGATACGCTCGCCGACATCAAAGCGCGGGGCCACATGGTCGTCGCCGTCGATCCGACATTCTCCCCTTACGAGTTCACGACATCGGATGGCACGATCACAGGGTACGATCCGGAATTGCTGCAAGCGATCGCGAAGGATCTCGGTGTCACGATCGAGTTCCAGAAGATGGCTTTCGATGGCGTAATTCCGGGCTTGATCGCTGGCTCGTTCGACTTCACCTCGACGGCTCTGAACGTCACGGCGGAAAGGGCGAAGCGGATCGGCTATACGATCCCGGTCAGCAAGACGCAGAATGTGGTGCTGACGACCACGGGCAGCCCAGTCTCGTCCGCTGATCTCGCCATGCTGTCCGGCCACACCGTAGCGGTCAAACAGGGCACCCAGCCAGAGCAGCTGATCAAGTCTCTGAACAAGGACCTGGCGGCTCAGGGTAAGCCACCCATCTCGATCGTCAGCCTGCAGACCGTCGAACAGACCGTGGAGGCGCTCACGGCCAAGCGTGCCGACTTCGTAGTAGACGATCTCGCGGTGCTCAGCGAAGTGGCGGAGCACAGTGCGGGCGCCGACAAGATCGTCGCGCCGATCGGCGATCCCATTTACATCGCCTGGGGAACGCGCAAGGCGGACGACAAACTGCGCGACACACTCGATGCCGAGTTGAAGAAGCTGCAATCAGACGGTCGCATGACCGCTCTGCAGACGAAATACTTTCACACGTCCTTCGACCTCCCGACCTCCGAGTTCGTCCCGCAATGAGCGCGCACCGGTCCGACATTCTGGTGCCGGGAGGCTTCGGACGAGGCTTTTCGGCCGACGCGGGGCAGTTCATCGCCATTGTCGACCTTCACGGGCAGCAAGCCGGCGACTTTGTCGCCGTGTCTCGCCAAGACACGCGCGAAAAGCTCTCGCCGGCGCACACGCGTCGTGCGCTACGCTCCCTCTTTTTCAAGGTCGGGGACTGCCTCTACACCGATCGCGGGCATGCGATGTTCAAGGTCGTACGCGACGACGCTAAAGGCCTCCACGATTCGAACGTGCCGGCCTGCGATCCCACGCGCTACTCCGTCGATTTCGGGGTGGACGGTCACCGCAACTGCCTGGAGAACCTCCACGAGGGGCTGGCCGGGACCGGGCTCGACATCCTCGACGTTCCCGAACCCTACAACTTTTTCCAGAACGGGCCCGTCGCACAGGACGGGCGCATGCGGCTAGCCGATCCGGTCAGTCGCCCAGGCGACGCGATCGTCCTCGAAGCCTTGATGGACGTGTCCTGCGCGCTCTCGCCCTGCCCGCAGGACATCATCCCCGGCAACGGTCTCGTCGTCACAGACATGCGGGTCGTGGTCGGCGACATCCCTTTCGAGGATTGATGCCATGCCGCTGTTGATGAAGCACCCCGAAGTCGGCCCGCTGCCACCTGAAGCGCGCATCGAGGTCCTACATGGAGCGGCCGGCATCGTGACGGTCCGGCGAGGTCAGTTGCTGAAGGTCACCGACCTTCTCGGCGGCCAGCCGGCCGGCCTTGTTGCTTTTGTCACCGGGGACCCGTCCGAGTTCCTGTCGCCGCACCACACCCGAGTGTTCTCGAACTCCTACGTTCTCGCCCTGGGCATGCGGATGGTCACCAACCGACGCCGCCCCTTGATGGTCCTGGGCAAGGACACGACCCGCCGGCACGATCTCCTCCTGCCCGGCTCCGATCGTCGCTCGCTCGACGCCGCCGACCTACCGCGCGAACAGGGGACTCGCGAAGCCATGCAGGCCGCTCTTGACGGCGCCGGGGTGAGAGCGCCGAAACTGCCCGATTCCGTCAACTTCTTTCTGGACGTCGACGTGCAGCTTGACGGCAGCCTCATCGTCGGTGCCGCACCGTCGAGGCCGGGCGACTACGTGATCTGCCGAGTCGTGCTCGATTGCATAGTGGTCGTAGCGGCCTGCGCAACCGGGCTTGCACAAAGCGAAAGCGCCGGTCCCTTGCAGGTCGACGTACTCAACAAGCTATGAGTCTCGCCGCGGGGGTTCCAGAACTCGCCGCAGGCGCCGCCACCACCGTCCTGCTGACGGCGGCGGCGGCGGCTATCGCTTTCCTGGTCGGCGGCGCCGTAGCGGCGCTCCGGCTTGGCGGCAGCGTCGTAGGCTCTGCCCTTGCGCGACTCTACGTCAGCTTCATGCGGGGAA
>JAYVMK010000592.1:0-3317 GCA_043758995.1 Lichenibacterium sp.
CGCACCATCAGGTCGGTCCGGACGACATGGTCGTTGAGCGCCGCCCGCAGCCCCTCGAAGACATAGGTGGGCGGCAGGCACCAGGAGACGAACTGCAGCCAGCCCGGCAGGACTGCCACCGGATAATACACGCAGCAGAGCGGCAGGAGCAGGAACATGAAGCTCCACGCCAGTTCCTCGGCGCCCAGTCCGTTGCGCAGCAGGAACCCCGAAACGACGAGCCCCACGCTCCAGCTGGTCAGCATGAGATTGGCGAAGAAGAAGCCGAGCGCGGCTCCGAGCGTCCAGAGATTGAAGCCGAAGAACAGCACCGCGAGCCCGGTGACCGGCACGACGCCGAGCGCAAGCCGGACAAGGCTCATCACCATCAGCGAGGCCACAAATTCCAGCGGCCGTAGCGGGCTCATGAAGAGATTGCCGACGTTGCGCGAGTGCATCTCCTCGAGAAAGGAGAGCGAGAAGCCGAGTTGGCCGCGGAACAACACGTCCCACAGCATGACGGCGCCGATCAGCGTTCCGGTGCCGACCGCGAGCCGGCCTTGACCACCCCCTGCCGTCGCCGCCTGCCCGACGAAACGCTGGATGAACCCCCAGGTGACGAGTTGGACGGTCGGCCAATACATGAGGTCGAGCAACCGCGGCCAGGAACCGCGCAGGAGGTAGCCGTAGCGCGTCACCATGGCGGCGACCCGCGCCGGCGAGAAGGTCAGGTGGTCGGCGAGGACGCTCACGGACAGATCCTTCGAGGGCAGCGGACGGGACAGGGCGACAATGTCACAGCGGCAGACCGGCGGGCTCGCCCTGCGGCATGCCGGTACCCCGGGCCACGTCGAGAAACACCTCCTCGAGCGTGTCCCGGCCAAAGCGGGCCCGGAGATCGGCAGCCGTCCCGTCGGCGACGATGTGTCCGGCCTTCAGCATGACCACGCGGTCGCACAGGCGTTCGACCTCCGCCATATTGTGCGAGGCCAGCAGGATGGTGGCGCCGCAGTCTCGCCGAAACGCTTCGATGACGCCGCGTACCCAGTCCGCGGTGTCGGGATCGAGCGAGGCCGTGGGCTCGTCGAGCAGGAGCACGTCGGGCCGGTTCAGGAGCGCCTTGGCGAGCGCCACGCGCGTCTTCTGCCCGGCCGAGAGGGCGCCGGCGGGTCGGTCCATGAAAGCGTCGAGGGCGAGTTCATGCCCGAGTTCGGCAATCCGCAGGCGCCGGTTCTTCAACCCGTAGAGCCGGGCGAAGACGTCGAGGTTCTGCCGCACCGTCAGGCGATGCGGCATGTCCACGTAGGGGCTCTCGAAGTTCATGCGGCCCAGCACGCGGTGGCGATCCGTTGCCATGTCGACGCCCAGCACCCGCGCCTCGCCCGAACTCGGCAGGATCAGCCCCATGATCATGCCGATCGTCGTGGTCTTTCCGGCGCCATTGCCGCCGAGCAGCCCGCAGACGGAGCCGCGCGGGATGTCGAGCGTCAACCCGTCCACGGCGGCGCGGCCCCGGTAAGTCTTGGTGAGCGCGCGAAGAGCGATGGCCGGGGACGGCGGCGACGTGTCATGCATGCGCCCCCTATAGACCCTTCGTGGCACCGCGCCGAACCCGTCCGCCGACGGGCAAAAACGCGCAACCGCACCGCATCCCGTGTTGTTGCGTCCTATATGGAACGATATCGCGCCGAGGATCCCTGCCGACCCATGCCTAGACTGATCAATATCGACCTCGGCCGGCCTGCACGGCGGCTGCGGGTCAACACGCTGTCGCGACTGCGCTGGCTGGCGCTCAGCGGACAGGCGACAGCCGTTCTGTTCACGCAGCTGGTGCTCGGCTTTCCGCTGCCGCTGTTCGCCTGCCTGACGGTGATCGGTGCCTCGGTGGTGTGCAACACTTGGCTGCGCTTTCAATATCCCGTCACGCACCGGCTCAACGATCGGGCCGCCACTGCGCTGCTCGGCTACGATCTCGTGCAGCTGTCGGTCCTCCTGTTCCTGACAGGGGGGCTCGAAAATCCCTTCTCCATGCTGTTTTTGGCACCCGTGATGATATCGGCGGCGTCGCTGCCGCCGTCCCGGACGGTGCTGCTCGGCGGTCTCGCGGTGGCGTCGGCGACGCTGCTGGTGCGCTGGCACCTGCCGCTGCCCTGGCATCCCGGCGAAGAGATGCGTCTGCCGGTCCTGTTCTCGGCCGGCATCTGGTGCGCCGTCGTGCTCGGAGTGGGGTTCATCGGAGTCTACGTTTCGCGCGTCGCCGAGGAAGCCCGGCAGCTGTCGGACGCACTGGCGGCGACGGAGCTCGTCCTGGCGCGCGAGCAGCATCTCAGCCAACTCGATGGTCTGGCCGCCGCCGCCGCTCACGAGCTCGGCACACCGCTCGCCACCATCACACTGGTGGCGCGGGAGATGCTGGGCGTGGTCAATCGGGCGGGAGCCACGATCGAGGTCGGCCAGGTCGCCGACGATATCCGCTTGCTCGACCAGGAAGCGCAGCGCTGCCGAGCTATTCTCGGCAAGCTGACGTCGCTCGGCACGGAAGCGGCAGGTCCGCTCGAGGAGATGACGCTGAGCCATCTCGTCGAGGACGTGGTCGGGCCCCAACGCAATTTCAACGTCGACGTCAAAGTCACGCCGCGCGGCTCCGGCGAGGAGCCGGTCTGCAGCCGCAACCCTGCCATCCTTTACGGCCTCGGCAATCTCGTGGAGAACGCCGTCGATTTCGCCCGTCAAGGCGTCGAGATCGCGACCCATTGGTCGAGCGAAATCGTCAGCGTGACGGTTCGAGACGACGGCCCGGGCTTCGCCGCCGAGATCCTGTCACGGCTCGGCGAACCTTACGTTACCACGCGGGGCGCGGGCGGCCGTGCCAAATCCGAGGCCAACGCGGGGCTCGGTCTAGGCCTTTTCATCGCCAAGACGCTGCTGGAGCGTTCGGGTGCCGTGCTCGTCACCTCCAACGCTTCCGCGCCCGAGACCGGCGCGGTCGTTTCGGTGACGTGGCCGCGTGCCGCCTTCGAGCGCAGCGCGACGCGCACGGCTCAACAGGAGCGGACCCGCCCCCCTGGTCTGTTCTGACGCACGCCCTATGTGCTGTTGAACCGGTGCAAGGACCTACCCGGTCGATGCCTCGTTTCGATCCGACTGCATTCGTTGCAAGTCGCGGCCGAACGGAAGGTAGATAGGGTGGGTTGTCTCGGCGCCGCTCCAGCGGGTCACCCGAAGCGTGAACCGCATGGCCCTCCAAAGCCGGGGCCGTGCCGTCCGTCGCCATTCGCGGCCCCGACAAACGGGATCCAGTCGCATGAGCATGCAATCAAACCCCACCGACGCTGGCC
>JAYVMK010000593.1:0-6311 GCA_043758995.1 Lichenibacterium sp.
CACATGGTCGAACTGGCCTTCCTCGACGACCGCGCGGCCGCTTTGCGCATCGCCCAGGATGACATCGACATCCTGATCGACTTGAAAGGCTTCACAACCGATAGCCGGCCGGGCATCCTGGCCTATCGCGCCGCGCCGCTGCAGGTGAACTATCTCGGCTATCCGGGATCGATGGGAACGAAACACATCGACTACATCGTCGCGGACGAAATCGTCGCGCCATTCGCCAAGCAGGACTTGTTCGACGAGGCTATCGTTCATCTGCCCAATAGTTACCAGCCCAACGACAGACGCCGACCGCAGGCGGATCCATACGCCGAGCGAGCGGATCATGGGCTGCCGGGAACCGGATTCGTCTTCTGCTGTTTCAACAACAACTACAAGCTGACGCCGCTCGTCTTCAGTGTCTGGATGCGGCTGCTGCGCGAAGTGCCGGGATCGGTGCTGTGGCTGTTGAAGGGCAACGACCTCGCAGACCTGAATCTCAGGGCCGCTGCCTTGGCGGAAGGCGTAGAGGGTGCCCGCATCGTTTTCGCACCGCGGGCCGCCTACGAGCATCATCTGGCCCGTCTCGGCTTGGCCGACCTCTTTCTCGACACGTTGCCCGTCAACGCTCACACGACGGCGAGCGAGGCCCTGTGGTGCGGCGTTCCCGTTCTGACCTGTATGGGCTCGCATTTCACCAGCCGCGTCGCCGCGAGCCTGCTGACGGCCGTCGGCCTGCCGGAACTGATCACCACGAGCCTCGCCGACTACGAGCACGAGGCCCTCGCCCTGGCGCGCGATCCCGCGCGGCTCGGCGCGATTCGTGAGCGCCTCGCAGAGAACCGGATTACGGCGCCGCTCTTCGACACGCCGCGCTACGTCAAGACCTACGAGGCGGCGCTCGAGCACATGGTCGAGCGCGCCGAAGCGGGACTGTCGCCCAAGTCGTTCTCCACGGACAGTCCCCGCGGAGTCTGACGCACCTATCGAGGGTCGATCGCGGCCAATTCTGAATCCGGTGCGCTGAGATTCGCAAGGATCTGACGCGCCGGCCGAAGCAGGCTGTCCGGTGACCCCGACTCAGCGCGATTCGCCTTCAAGCGGGCACCTTGTCTCGCCGACGCATCGCGGGCCTGCGGAAGGACCAGAGAAAGCATACCGTCGCCGGCCGGGGCTAAGTCACTGCCGTCTCGGCGATCTTCCGGATGGCGCCCATGCAGTGTTCGAATGTCTTCACGCGCCTCTCTAGATCCTGAATTTGCCGAGCCAACTGCGCAGGAAGGCAGAACTGGGCAGGGTAGGAGAAGCTCGCCAGCCTCTCCCGCTGCTCGGCCGCGACATAATAGCGATTGATGCTGTCAGTGAAGGCGAACAGGTAGTCGGCGTCGACGACGATGCTCTCCCAAGCGTCATAGACCTGAACATCCGGCCGATTCGGATAATGACACTCGATACAGAGGATCCAGGGGCGGAAGCGTCCGAAATCCATGCTTCTCAGCACGCTGTCTTCGCTGCCCTCGACATCTATTTTCAAGAAGTGGATCTGAGCCGGCGCATGCGCCGCACAGACGTCGGTTAGCGTACTGGTCGCCACCAATCGGGGAACCATCTCGTGTCGATGCAGGCTTTCGTGGCTCCTAGCAATGCTTTCAATCGTCGTACCGAGACCGCCGATATGGTCGTAAAATGTAAGCGGACCAGATAGGTCCGAGATTGCGGCTTCTATGTTCACATCACGCGGGCGTTGTGCCCGGAGTTTCTCGGCCCATTTTGGAGAGGCATCGATATTGATACCGCGCCAACCACGGTCATAGAAGTGTTTGGTCACCGAGTCGATTTCGGGGTCGTTCGCTCCTACATCGATGTAAAATCCTCGCTCGAATGGTACATCGGCGAGCGCTTGGGCCAGATGGAGATCCTCCATTGCCTGGGCGTAGCTGATCGTCAGTGTAGACATTTGACCTCCAACGCAGAATACGCGTTATGTTCACGGTGAAGAGCGAGTTTCACCCGATCCGTTCGACCCGTTCGACGTCCTGAGCCGTCCTTGATATTGGGGGAAAGGGCTCCAGCATGGTCGGGATAGCCGCTTTCACCTTGTCGAGTGCAGTGGTCTCGCGCACGCAGGAGTATCGGACCGGGTTGATGCACCATTGCGCGAACAAAGCACTGATATCGTCGCGCGACACTCCGCTGACGCGGAGGAAGTCCGAGTGGACGTCGGGGTTGCTCATCCATCGGTAACAGGGAGAGAAGGCGCATTCGGGCAGGAGGCCGACCGCCTTGTGGCGAGTCGACCCGGCGCGATAGGGCAGCCGCTTCTCGCCGCCGACCACTGAGTACAGTCCGATAATGGCAATGTCCGATGCGCCGGCAAGTTGGATCGGGCCGCTGTCGGCGCTGATCAGTAGATCGCAGTCTCGCAAGACCTGGAGGGAGGCCGAGAGATTGAGATCGTCGCTGAAGTCGACGATGCGTGAATCGCCGAGCTTCGCGACGCTCTTTGCGTCCTGGCCGTGACTGCTCCCGATCACGATCACACAATGGCCTTGGCCTATGCAGTGCTCGGCGAGGTCCTGCCAGAATCGAGCCGGCCAGGTCCTGCTGGGATCTGAGACGCCGGGATGAAGCACGATCCGCTTGCTGTGGGGGGGCAGCGCCGCAAGCCGGGCCCCGACCGACGGGTCGCGGGCGATGCCGGACAGGTCGATGTCCAAACCCTTGTCGTCATCGGATGGCGCTATCGCCAGCGCTTCAAGGAAAGCGTCTACCTCATGGAGGCGGGACAGCCCGAACCGGACCGGCGAGAGGTCGACCACCTTCAAGGTTTTCTGCCCGAGAGAGGCCGCATGAGCCTGGAGTGCTCCCTCATCGGCAAAGGCGCGGTCGAGATGAGGGCAGAGTTCCGCAAAGGCTTGGTAGGCCGGGACCGTGAGGAGATAGATCGGGCGGTCGGATACGGACTTGATGGCTTTGCAGGCCGAAAGAGCCATCAGGACGTCACCAAGGCCTCCGCGACGCACGAGGACCAGCGCGTCGCATTGCGCCAGCGAGCGACCTGGGGCGAAGGGCTTACGGGCCGAGAGAACGACTTCGCACGCCGCTAGCACGTTGTTTTGGGACTGGACCGCGGCCGTCAGGGCGTCATCGGAAACGCCGCCGGATTGCCATCGCTTGAGCCAGGGATCATCCAAGAACCGCGTCAGGGACACGCTGGCAAAGTCGACCTTCGCGTAGAGGCTGGTCGGCGTGTGGCGCTGGCCCCTGGCGATCCAATCCTCGACGACGGCGAGATCGTAGGACTGGAATGCTGTGGCGTTGATTCCACCGCTGCCTTGCGGCGTCAGTGCGGTGTCGACATGGCGGGGATCCGTGTTGCGGATGGTGATCTTCGCGCCGTCCTTACAGATCCGATAAAGTTCTTGCATGAAGGCTGGCAGCGGGCACGCCGTCGTCAGCAGCTCGTCGAGCAAGTGGATGATGGCGACCTCGTCAGCTGAATCGTCTTCGAAATGCCACGGTACGATGGCGAGGTCGCAGATTACATCGGGAGAGACCTCCGGCGCGCGATCGACGTTGATCCAGCCGAAGCGATAGTCATTGCCGCAGCCCAGATTGTACTTCATCGGTGTGGCCTTTCACGCCCGTCGTGGCGAAGTCATCCTTGATGGCGCTTGTCTCGGGCTGATGCTGACGGACTGCCTTTAGCCGATCGCCTCCATCGCGGAGTCGGAAAGGACCTGCCGAGAACTTCCAAGCCGAGTTTCCGAATGACCGCGCTGTCGACGGCTCCCGGCGCATTCGGCTCAGGCGAAAGGCTTAAGGTGCCGACAAGGTTTGCGGCTCGGTTGCCGCGATCTGGCCCGGAGAGCTTGACGCGGGTGCAACCCGCCACGCGCTGTACCCCACAATCACCCCCGCACAAGCTTGCCCAACGAAAGTTCCTCGACGCCGATTGCCGTCAGGGGTTTTGATGAACGCGATGGATCAGGTGCAGCGGTTGTGGGCGAACCTGCTCCAGCTCGGAGGCCGCAAGTTGGGGACGCTCGCCGCCATCGGCGTGGCGGTCTTCGCGCTGGTCGGCGTCGGAGGCTATTATCTCAGCCGGCCCGCCACCGAGACGCTCTACTCCGGCCTCGACCGCGGCGACGTCGCGTCGATCGGCGCGGCCCTGCATGACGCCGACATCCCCTTCGACGTCAGCCCCGACGGAAGCGCGGTCGCGGTCCGCTACGGCCAGACCGCCCAGGCGAGAATGCTCCTGGCCGAGCGCGGCCTGCCGCACTCCGGCAACGCCGGCTACGAACTCTACGACAAGATGGGCTCGCTCGGCCTGACCTCGTTCATGCAGGACGTGACCCGCGTCCGGGCGCTCGAAGGCGAACTCGCCCGCACCATCCAGTCGATGGCCGGCATCCGCGCCGCCCGCGTCCACGTGGTGCTGCCCGACGAAGGCTCGTTCCGCCGCGCCCGGCAGCCGCCCTCGGCCTCCGTGGTGATCCGCGCCTCCACGATCGACGACGCCCATGTGGCGGGTGCCATCCGCCACCTCGTGGCCGCCGCGGTGCCGGGCATGACGGTCGACGAAGTGACGGTCCTGTCGACCGACGGCAACGTCCTGGCCTCGGGAGACGACGTCACCAACGGCGCTCCGACCAAGATGCTCGATCTCGAGAAGGTGATCGACCGCAACGTCGCGGAGAACATCCGCCGCACGCTCACGCCGTCTCTCGGGTCGAAGAACCTCCAGGTCTCGGTCACGGCGCGGCTGAACACCGATACGAAGCAGACCGCCGAGACGGTCTACAATCCGGATGGCCGCGTCGAGCGCACGACCCCCACCCTCAAGGAAACCCAGAACCAGCAGAATTCCACCAGTACCCCTCCCGCTACGGTCGGCCAGAACCTGCCGGGCCCCAAGACCTCGTCCGGCGACGGCAAGAACTCGAGCGAGCAGAACGACAAGCGCGAGGAACTGAACAACTTCGAGATTTCGTCGAAGACCGTCACGACGTCGAGCGCCGGCTACAACATCGACCGGCTGTCGATCGCCGTGGTGATCAACCGCGCCGCCTTCGCGGCGGCGCTCGGCGACAAGGCTCCCGCCGCCGAGGTCGACAAGAAGCTGGCCGAGGTCGAGCAACTCATCGGCACGGCCGCCGGCGTCGACAAGGCGCGCGGCGACAGCGTCAAGGTGATGGCGGTCGATTTCGTCGACAATGCCCGCGACCTCGAGCCCATTCCGTCTCCCGGCCTGATGGAGGCGGTGATGCGCCAGTCAGGCACGCTGATCAATGCAGGCCTTGTGCTGATCTTCACCGGGATCGTGGTGATCTTCGTGGTTCGTCCGCTGGTTCGGGCCTTGAGCGGCACGGCCGCCAGCCAGGCGGCGAACGACGATCTACCGGCGCTGACCATGAACAGCGATCCCCTGATGCTGCCGGAGCCGGGCGACCTCGGCGGCTTGGACGGGCTGCCGATGAACCTCGAAGGGCTCGGCGAAGGATCCTCGGCGCTGCAGGTCGGTGGCTGGGGCGACGAGGTCAGCCTCATCGACGACATCACGAGCCAGCCCCGCCGCTCGCCTCACAAGCGGCTGGAGCAGATGATCGAATTCGACGAGCAGCAGGCCGCCGCCGTGCTGAAGCAATGGATCCATAACAAGGAAGCCGCCTGATGAGCGCGCTTCATCGCTTCCTGGTCGAATTCGACCTTGACGGTCCCGCCACGCCGCGCGGGGCTTGGCCCTTGCTTGGGCGCGATCCTACACCTCCCGCAGCGGCCGATTCGGACGCCGGTCTTCTGGGCTTCGGCGACGATGACGGCGAGGCCGAGCTGGGCGAACCCTTAGCCGGCGCGATGGGCATCGATCCGGTCGCCGAGGCGGTCGCGGCGGCACTCGCCGAAGCCGAGGTCGCCCATGCGGCTGCCCTCGCGGCCGCCGCCGAGCAGCATGCCGCCGACCTCGCCGAGGCGCGCCTGCAGTGGGTAGCAGCGGAAGGACAGGTCCTGGCGGACGGCCTTCGGGCGGCCGTTGCTGCAATGGAAGAGACCTTGGCGGAGGGCGCCGGCGCGGCGCTCGAGCCGCTGATCGGCGAAACGCTGCGGGTCGCGGCCATGGCGGAGCTGCGCCGAGCCGTCGGCGATCTCGTGCTCTGCGGCACGGGAAGTCGCATCGCGGTAGCGGGGCCGGCGGATCTCCTCGAAGCACTGCAAGCCGCTCTGGCCGAAGCCGGTACGGACATCCGCGCCCTCGACTTCATCGCGGCGGCGAACACCGCGGAAGTCACGGTCACATCCGACACCAGCACGATCGAGACGCGGCT
>JAYVMK010000594.1:0-14029 GCA_043758995.1 Lichenibacterium sp.
CCTGCTCCCCCCGACCCTCCCGGTGCTGTCAGGCCGCGTCCTGTTCGAGGGGCGCGACCTTCTGCTGGAAAGCCCGGAAGCGATGCGCCGGCTGCGCGGGCGCCGCCTGGCCATGGTGTTCCAAGAGCCCATGACGGCGCTGAACCCGCTGATGCGCGTCGGCGCCCAGATCGCCGAAGCGTTGCGCATGCACGACCGGGGCGCGGAGGCGAAGCGCCGAGTGCCTGAGTTGCTGGAGGCCGTCGGCCTGCCCGATCCCGCCGCCATCGCGCGTTCGCATCCGTTCCGGCTCTCCGGTGGCCAGCGCCAACGCGTGATGATTGCCATGGCGCTGGCGCTGGAGCCGACGCTGCTCATCGCAGACGAGCCCACGACCGCGCTCGACGTCACCACTCAGGCCCAGATCCTGGCGCTGATCCGTGACATCCAGCGCCGCCGCGGCACCGGTGTGCTGTTCATCACTCATGATTTCGGTGTGGTGGCCGAGATCGCCGATCGCGTCGCCGTGATGGAGAAGGGCCGTATCGTCGAGACCGGACCGTCCGTCGAGGTGCTCAACGCGCCGCGGCACCCCTATACCCGCGCCCTGATCGCCGCCGTGCCGCGCGGCCTCGCCCGCGCCAAGGTGCCGGCTGAAGGGGGCGCGCCCATCCTGGAACTCCGGGGTCTCGAGAAGAGCTATCGCCGAGGCGGCGGGTTCTTCGCCAAGGGGCGATCCTTCAAGGCGCTGCACGATGCAGACCTCGTGCTCCACCGCGGGGAGACGCTTGGCATCGTCGGCGAGAGCGGCTCCGGCAAGTCGACGCTGGCGCGGTGCGCCGTCCGCCTCGTCACGCCCGAGCGGGGCGAGATCCTGTTCCACGGCACCGACCTGCGCCCGCTCGACCGGGCCGGGTGGATGCCGTTCCGGCGACGCATCCAAATGGTCTTCCAGGACCCCTATGCGTCGTTGAACCCGCGCCGCACGATCGGCGAGGCCATCGCCGAGGGTCCCATCACCCACGGAATGACGCGCGCGGCCGCGCTGGAGCGGGCCCGCGAACTGCTGGCACTGGTCAGGCTCGATCCCGGCGCCATGGACCGCTATCCGCACGAGTTTTCCGGAGGCCAGCGCCAGCGCATCGGCCTCGCCCGTGCGCTCGCTCTGGATCCCGAACTGCTGATCGCCGACGAGCCTGTGTCGGCGCTCGACGTCTCGGTGCAGGCCCAGGTGCTGGATCTGCTGGCCGACATCCGGTCGCGTCTCGGGCTGACGATGCTGTTCATCACTCACGACCTGCGCGTCGCGGCCGAGATCTGCGACCGCATCGCCGTGATGCATCGGGGCGCCATCGTGGAACAGGGCTGCACCGCGGAGGTCTTCGGCAACCCGCGACATCCCTACACCAGGACCTTGCTCGACAGCGTGCCGGGCCGCTCTTGGACACCGCCGCTCGCCTCGCCCGACCAAGCGGCCGGTCCCACTGCCTGATCTGTCCAAGGACCCCCCATGCGCGCTTTCTACCATCCCGAACAGGCGATCCACGCGCCGCAGCAATTCATGCGCTTCGGCCGGATCGTCCCCGTCAAGGATCTTCCGGTCCGCACCGAGAAGCTGCTCGGCGCACTGGCGCGCCACGCCATCGAGCCCGAGACCCCCGCGGCGCAAGGCATCGGCCCGGCACTCGGCGTCCACACGCCTGCCTATCTCCGCTTCCTCGAGACCGCCTGGGAGCGTTGGACCCAACTGCCGGATCACGGCCCCGAGGTTTGGCCCAACACCTTCCCGTACTGGAGCGGCCGGCCGGAGGAGAGGGCGCGCCCCGACTGTCCGGCCAAAGGCCTCGTCGGCCAGGTCGGCTGGTACCTCGGCGACCTGTCGGTGCCGCTAGGTCCGGAGAGCTGGAGGTCTATCCTGCGCTCTTCGGAAACGGCGGCCTCGGCGGCGGACGCCGTGCTGGCCGGCACCGAAGCTGTGTACGCGCTGTGCCGCCCCTCCGGCCACCACGCCCGCGCCGACCGCGCCACCGGCTTCTGCTATCTCAACAATACCGCCGTCGCGGCGCAGCGCCTGCGCTCGCGCTTCGGCCGGGTGGCGATCGTCGACGTCGACGCCCACCACGGCGACGGCACGCAGCAGATTTTCTATGGCCGCTCGGACGTGCTGACCGTGTCGATCCACGCCGATCCCGCCGACTATTATCCGTTCTTCACCGGCTATGCCGGCGAGACGGGCCATGGCGCGGGCGACGGTTACAACCTGAACCTGCCCTTGCGGCACGGCGCCGGCGGGGGCGCCATGCTGGAGGCGCTCGCGGTCGCGGCCGAACGCGTGAGAGGCTTCGGGGCCGACGCGCTCGTGGTGGCGCTCGGCTACGACGCCCATCGCGACGACCCGATCGGAGTGCTGAAGCTCGAGACGGCCGATTTCGCCGAGATCGGCGCGAAGCTCAAGGGACTGGGGCTGCCTACCCTCGTCGTGCAGGAGGGCGGCTATGCCATCGACGCCATCGGCGGCTGCCTCGACGCATTCCTGAATGGTTTCAAAGCGTGAAGATCAGGCTTCTCCAGCGGCCGCCAAGCGCCTGAGGCGTCGACATCATTCGAAGCGTCGGGATGAGCGCCCTTTCGCCAGAGGGGAGAAGGGTCGAGGTCCTCACCGCCGCGGAGCCGTCGGACTACGCCAGCCGGACAGGTGAGGAGCGCGGCCCTGCTCGGCCTACTTGGCTGCCGTCAGGTCGTGACCCGCCGGGTCTGTCGCCAGAGGCGGACGCGACATCCAGGGCGAGGGTGCCCGGCCATGAGCTTCGCCCTGCTCGAACAGCTTCGTCATATATTCGGTGCTGAACTGCTCGGCAGCATCGGTCGAGAGCGGCTCCGGCACGTCGGAGGCCACGAAGGCGATGTGGTAGCCGATGCCGTGCGAGGCCGCATAAGAGTAGGCGCTCAGCACGTTGTTGCGGCCTTCGCGGCGCAGAATGGTGGCGAGACCACGTGCCGCGACGCCGACCGTGTTGTTGTCGACGACCGTGAAGGCCGGGTCGATGCGGTTGTTGACCAGGATGTAGAGATCCTTGAAGGGCGCCGCGGTGCCGCCCTTGCCGTAGATGATCTCGTCCGGAGCGACATAGACCTGGCGGACCGTTGCGCCATCGACATGCATCTCCTGGAACGTGCGGCCGCCGCTCTCGACCTCGATGAGACGCGGCGGGAACAGAGCCGGGATCGAGGCTGAGGCCGCCAGAACCTGACGGAACAGCGACAGCGCGTTCGGGGAGTGCGAATCGGCGATCGCGCCCATGTTCCAGATCACCGAGCGCTGCTGGTCGATGTTGGTGGTGACGACGATGAGCCGGCGACCCTTCCGGTACTCGGCCGCGACGGCGTCTAGGACCTTCTGATCGATATAGCGGGCGATGAACCGGCCGAGCTTGTCGCTGTCGACGAAGGCGTTGCCCACCACGGCGTTGAAAACGCTCACGTCCTTTACGAGCGCGGAGGCATAGCCGTTCGTGTAGAGGTCCTCGAGCGTAGCGTCGTAGTCCGAACCGAGGAACACGAAAGGCGACATCAAAGCGCCCGTGCTGATGCCGGACACGATCGTGAACTGCGGGCGCTGATGCGACTCGGTCAGGCCCTTGAGGAAGCCGGCGCCGTAGGCTCCGTCAGACCCGCCGCTCGACAGGGCCAGGAAGGTCACCGGCTCGTGGCGTGCCTGAGCCTGGGTGGCGACCGTCTGCCGGAACCGATCGAACACGAAGGCCGGGGAGTCGGCGTAGAAGCGGATGTCGGCGGGCATGCCGGGCACATCGGCGCTCTCGGCTTCCGCCAGCGTGTAGGGAATGCGCGGTGTTGTCGAAGCGCAACCGGCGATCGAGACACTCAGGGCGGCGAGGCCGGCATATAACGCGCGCTGAGACTTGAACATGGACCGACACACCTCGATGACGCCTCCGTCGTTCACGCTGCCGCGACCGTCGAAGAAACGTCCTTACTATGCCGGAGGAAAGTTGAACGGGGCCTCCATGTTCCAGCTCTGCGCAAGATTGGCGGCCGGTGTGGCATTCAAGTGTCGCAGGGGTGCCATGAACCTTCAGCGCGATGCGACCTCGGACAGGCGGTCGGCTACGGCCAGGAATCGCGTCGGATCGACCGGGTCGCCGTCGATGCGGACCTCGTAGTGGAGATGGGGACCGGTGGCCCGTCCCGTCGCGCCCACATAGCCTAGGACGGTGCCGCGCGTGACGGACTGCCCCTCGGACACCGCGATGCTCCCCATGTGGCCATAGCGCGTCGACAGCCCGTTGCCATGGTCCACCTCGACCATGTTGCCGTAGCCACCCGCCACGCCGGCAAAGGCGATGCGGCCGCCCCCGGTCGCCCGGATGTCGACGCCGTAGCCTTCCCGAAGGTCGACACCAGTGTGCATGGCCGGCCGGCCGATAAACGGATCCGTGCGGGCGCCGAAGGGCGAGGTCACCTGCAATCGGCCGGACAGCGGAGCCGCGAAGGGCAGGCGCGGCAGCGCTCCGTCGAGGCGCGCCGCCGCCGAAACCGTGACGCGCAGATCGGCGACGGCGCGATCGAACGCGCCATCCGATCCTTCGGGCAGGGGCACGAAGGGGCCTCCGACGTTGGAGGGCGACAGCTTGGGGCCGAACCGGTCGGGCGACAGGCCGGTGTCTTCGATGAGATCGCGGATCCGCGCCACGCGCTGGTTGGCTGCCATGCCAATGCGGGTCATGGCGGTGCTCTGTGCCGTCTCCATCCGGTCCAGCGATCGGTCCGCCGTCGCGAGTCGCACCGCGAGGGGAACGTCGGCCTCCTCCGGCAGGGCCGCATGATCTTCGTGCAAGGTGATCCCGCCGGGCCCGACCGGGCCTGCGGCCGCGGGTTCGATGATGGGATGGGGCTTGTCGTAGCCCGCATAGCCTAAAGCTGCGGCAGGTGGCGCCGAGACCCTACCCGTAATCGCCGCCGGCAGCTCAGAGCGATGCGCAGGAACGCCGGCCTCGGATGCGAGATCGGCCACGACGCTGGCTCGTCCTTCGAGCCGGGCTTCCCGGGCAAAGAGATCATGAAGGCGCGCGTCGAGCTTCTTCTGGTCGGCGCGGGCTCCGTCCGTCTGACGTTCGAGATCCTGGCGCAGACCTTCGATCCGCTCCTCGTAGGCGTATTGAAGGGCGGTCTGGCGGCGCATCAGGCCGGACACGAGGTCGTCGTGGAACGCCAGGTAGAGCGTGCTTCCGAGACCGACGAGGAGAAGCAGCGGAGCCACGACGGCGACGAGGTGGACCAGGGCGGCGCGCAACGCCACCGTCCGCATGCCGGACCCGCGCGACAAAGTGATGAAATAGTGGGATCGCGGCAGGGCTTCGGAAGGCGGCAGTCTGTGGCTCGGCATCTCGATTCACCCTTCGTGCCCGGCCCTGCAGGAGCCGCAGCCACGAACCGAGCTAATCGAAACAGGGTTAACGCTTCGTAAGTCTGGTCGGCACCTGATTGGGCCGAAGGTCGTCACAGGCTTTCCTGACGGAACGTGTCTCAAGATCCGGCAAGGCCCAGATCGGGGAGGGCCGACCGGTCGGCGTTGAACGCCCTCCGTCAGCGGTTTGACTTCGGCCTTCTGTCCGGACGGGGAAAGCCGATGTCCATCCGCCAACGACTGGCCACGGTAAGGTCGCCGCGATGCGGAGACCGTTCAGCGCGGCAGCGCCTTGACGGCGGCCAGCACGGCTTCGGCGTGGCCCTTGACCGAGACCTTGGGCCAGATTTCGGCGATGCGGCCGTCGCGGCCGATGAGAAACGTTGTCCGTTCGACCCCCATGTATTTGCGGCCGTACATGCTCTTCTCCTGCCACACGCCATAGGCTTGGCAGACCTCCTTGCTCTCGTCCGAGCCGAGAGAGATGTCGAGCCCGTGCTTTTGCCGGAAAGCCTCGTGGCTCTTGTCGGAATCGGGCGACACACCCAGAATCTCGGCACCAGCGTCGCGAAAGGCCGGCATGAGAGCGTTGAAGTCGGCCGCCTCCCGCGTGCAGCCGCTGGTGTCGTCCTTGGGATAGAAATATAGCACAAGCGCCTTGCCGGCATAATCCGCCAGCGTCACGGCACTTCCGCCGTCTCGCGGCATCCGAAATGCGGGGGCTGGCGTACCGGTCTGCAGAGGATCGGCCATGACGTCTTCCTTTCGTCCCATTGGGAGCCGATGGCTTCTGCGGGCTGCCGCTCGCATCGGCTGTCGCCGTCAACGGTGGTTGCAAGCAGTCCACGCGTCAATCCAGGGAGCCTGACGGCTTGGCTGCAATGCACGATTCTTCGCATGATGGTTCCGCACCGGACGGTCTGCCGCCCGATGACGAGTCCTCTGCGCCCTGCGGACGGCATCTGCTACGGCGACCGCCACGGCGTCGGACGGGGGTGCGTCGTGCCGCCCTTGCGCTGACGGGGTTCGTGGCGAGCCTGGGCTTCCTTGTCGCGCTCGCGGCGACCGGGATGTTCCTCAAGCTGCGCCAGGGCCCGATCACCTTCGATCTCAAGCCGCAGATCATCGCGGCGCTCGGTTCGCGCATTGGCCATGGCTATCGCGTCGACATGGCCAGTACCGCCATCGAGGCGACGGATCACGGCCCCGCCTTGACGATCCATAACCTGTCGATGCGGGACGCCTCGTCGAAACCCGTCGTCTCGGCGCCCACCGCCGCCATCGCGGTCGATCCGCTCGCCCTCCTGGTCGGGCGGATCTCTCCGACCCGGCTCGACATCAACGACGTCGACCTCCGGCTGGTCATCCGCCCGGACGGGCAGGTCGCGGTTTCGGCCGGGTCGGACGAGGCTGCGGTGCCGCTGGCCACCGCCTTCGACGAGCCGCCGGACGACGGCACCGCTGCAGCGCCCTCCAGCGCGGCCGTCGACACAGCCGCCGCCGACGGCACGACCGCAAGTCTTCCCCGGCCCGGAAACGCCGCCCTGCGAGCCCTGTCGGCGGCGATGAAGACGCTGGTCGAGACCGCGACGGCGCCCGACAGCGCCTTCAACGCCCTCGAACGCGTCAACGTCACGGGCCGGCTGCTGCTCGACGATCGCATTCACAACACGACGACGGTCTTCGAAAACACGGCGCTGAGCTTCACGCGTGGTCCGAACGGAGCGCCCGCTCTCAGCGTCGCCGCGGATGCGCCCGGCGGTCGCTGGTCGCTCGAGGCCCATGCTTCGGCACAGCCGGATGGCGGCAAGCTGCTGACCGTCGATGCTACCAACCTGTCGCTCGACGAGATCACCCTCGCCGGCGGCTTGAAAAGCCTCGGCTTCGACTTCGACCTGCCGGTCTCGGCCAATCTCGCGATCAGGCTCGCCGCCGACGGTCAGATCGACAATGCCAAGGGCACGTTCTCGCTGGGCTCCGGCTATTTCAAGCTCGACGATCCCGACCATGAACCGCTGCTGATCAACGGCGTGATTGGCGGCTTCCACCTCGACCGGACCACCAACGGTCTCGAGATCGATCGGACCGAGTTGCACGGTCCGACGTCCGACTTCGCCATGACGGGCCATCTCGACCTGCCGCATAGCCTCGCCGATCCCTGGGGCGGCCGGTTGGCCGTCTCGGGGGCTTTCCTGCCGGAGCGACCCGGCGAGAAGCCGATCCGCCTCAATCGCGGCGCAGTGGTCTTCCACGTCCTGCCGGCCGAGCATCGATTCCTCATCGACAAGGCCGAGTTCTTCGGACCCGAGGTCGATTACAACGGCACGGCCGAAATCCTGTATGGGCCTGCCGGCGTCCATATCCGCAATACATCGAGCGTCAGGCATATGCCGGCGCAAACTCTGGTGCGGTTGTGGCCGAGCTTCGTTTCCGCGTCGGTGCGCGCCTGGCTGCTGGCGAACCTCAAGGGCGGCGTCATCGAGACTGGAACGGCGACGAGCAACCTCGACTCCAATGACCTCGCTCTGATGAAGGCGGCGCGGTCCGTCGTCGACGACCATGTCCATGTCGAGTTCAACGTCTCGAACCTGGCGCTCGGATTCATGAATGGCGTCCCGCCCCTGACCGATGTCGGCGCCAACGGTGTCGTGACGGGTCGGACCTTCGCGTTGCAGGTGCAGCATGGCGCGCTGGAGGTCTCGCCCGGGCACAGGCTCACGCTTGCCGACGGCACGCTCCGCGTTCCCGACAACGATCCGAAACCCACACCCGCGATCGTCGACGCTCATATCCAGGGTGGCGTCGACGTCATGGCGGAGCTTTTGTCGCGCGACGCTCTGAAGTCCTATGCCGATCTGCCAGTGGACACCGCGGCCATGCACGGCCAGATGGATGGGCATCTGACGGTCGGCTTCCTGATGGGCGACAACGTGCCGCCCAACAGCGCGACCGTGTCGGTCAGCGCCACGGCGTCGAACTTCGGTCTCGACAGGCTGGTCGGCAAGGAAGGCCTCTCGGACGCCACGATCAAGCTCGACGTCGACCCGAAGTCCGGAACCCACGCCAAGGGTGAAGGCCGGATCTATGGGGCACCGACCTCGATCGATCTCCACAAGCCGTCGTCGGGTCCCGGGGAGGCGCAGATCGCATTGACGCTCGACGAGGCAGCCCGGGCGCGCGCCGGGATAGCGTCGACGAGTGTCAAAGGATCGGTGGCGGCCAAGATCACGGCAGCGCTGAACTCCGGCGACAAGACCCGGGCTTCCGTCGACCTCGATTTCACGAAGGCCGGAATCGACGGGCTGGTGCCGGGCTTCTCCAAGCCCATCGGGCGACCGTCCAAGGCCACGCTGAACGTCATTCAGCGCGATGGCGGCGTGACGCTCGACAATATCGCCTTCGAAGGCGGTGGGGCGGTCGTGCGCGGAACCGTGGACCTCGACAAAGAGGGAGACTTCTCGTCCGCCAAGCTGAGCCAGGTGAAGCTGTCGCCGGGCGACGACATGCACGTGGAGGCCCAACAGAGCGGCGACACACTGAAAGTGACGGCGCGCGGCGCCAATCTCGACGCGCGTCCCTTCCTGAAATGGATGTCGGCGCCCGCAACGGCCGCCACCTCCCAGGACGTCACCGGCAAGACCGCGCTCGAACTCGATCTGCGCAGCACGATCCTGACGGGACAGAACAGCCAGGCGATCACCGGCGCCGAGCTCCACATCACCCGGCGCGGTGGGCAGGTGAAGAGGATGTCACTGGCCGGCCGCATCGGTCGCCAGCCGTTGACGATCTCGACGAGCCAGACCGAAGGACCGCCGCATTTCCTCATCCATGCCGGCGATGCGGGCGCCAGCCTGCTCTTCATGGACCTCTACAAGCGGATGGCAGGCGGTCAGCTCGACGCCAATCTGGTCACCTCGGCCCAGCGTCTCGATGGCACCGTGACGGTGCATGACTTCACGGTGCGCGAGGATCCCGCCATCCGCAAGCTCGCCGTCGAAGGTCTGGCGAGCCAGAAGCACGACGACACGACCGGGAGCTCCGAGGCTCCGAGCTTCGATCCCTCGGCCATGTCGTTCCGCAAGCTCGAAGCCTCGTTCAGTAAGACGGGCAACATGGTCCAGGTCAGGGATGGATCGATGTTCGGGCCGGCGCTCGGCGCCACGGTGGCGGGCACGATCGATTTCAGCCGCGACCAGATCAACCTCACGGGCACCTTCGTGCCGCTGTTCGGCGTCAACAATCTCTTCTCGCAGCTGCCGGTGCTCGGGCCGATCCTCGGCGGCGGCAGCCACGAGGGCCTGCTTGGGCTGAACTATCGGATCACGGGATCGGCCGCCAATCCGCAGCTCAGCGTCAATCCGCTCTCGGCCCTGGCACCGGGTTTCCTGCGACAGATCTTCGGCGCCCTGGACGGAGCCGCGTCGGGAGGCGGTGGAGGAGCCGGCTTACTGCCCTCCGGTCAGGAGTGAGCCCGGCCGATCACGCTATTCGGGCTTCAGCAGGACGTGTTTCTTGCGCCCGAGCGACAGTTTGATGCTGCCGGCGACGAGGTCGCGTGAGCCCAGCGTCGCGCTGTCGCTCGTCACCGTGTCGCCGTTGACCTTGAGCCCGCCACCCTTGATCTGGCGCCGGGCCTCGCTGGTCGAAGCCACGAGGCCGGCGCGCGTAAAGGCCGACAGAACGCCGATGCCGGTGTCGAGTTCGGCGGAGCTCACACCGACGCTCGGCAGGTCGTCGGCGAGCGTACCCTGCTCGAAGGTCAGCCGCGCCGTTTCCGCGGCCGCCACGGCCGCCTCCCGCCCATGCATCAAAGCCGTGGCTTCGGTCGCGAGCTGCTTCTTGGCGTCGTTGATCTCGGCGCCGCCGAGTGCTTCCAGCCGTGCGATCTCGTCGATGGGCAAGAGTGTGAAGAGCCGCAGGAAGCGCCCCACGTCGGCATCCTCGGTGTTGCGCCAGAACTGCCAATAATCGTAGGGGCTCCGCATCGCACCGTTGAGCCAGACGGCGCCTGACGCCGTCTTGCCCATCTTGGCCCCGGACGAGGTCGTGATGAGAGGGCAGGTCAGGGCGTAAAGCTGCGGCGCGCCCATGCGGCGCCCAAGGTCGAGACCCGTGACGATGTTGCCCCACTGGTCCGAGCCGCCCATCTGCAGCCGGCAGCCATAACGGCGGTTCAGTTCGACGAAATCGTAGGACTGCAGGCACATGTAGTTGAATTCGAGGAACGACAGCTCCTGATCGCGTTCGAGCCGCATCTTCACGCTATCCATCGACAGCATGCGGTTGACCGAGAAATGACGTCCGACGTCGCGCAGGAAGTCGATGTAGTTCAGCTTGGTCAGCCACTCGGCATTGTCGACCAGGACGGCATCGGTCGCGGCGTCGCCGAAGCGCACGAGACGATCGAAATTGGTCTTGATGCCGTCCTTGTTGTTCTCGATCTGCTCGAGCGTAAGAATCTGCCGCGACTCATCCTTGCCCGACGGGTCTCCGACCCGCGTCGTACCCCCGCCCATGAGCACCACGGGCTTGCCGGCACCGGTCTCCTGCAACCAGTGCAGCATCATGATGGAGACGAGGCTTCCCACATGCAGCGAAGGCCCGGTGCAGTCGTAACCGACGTAGGTGTTGAGCTGGCCGGCCCGGGCGAGGGCATCGATGCCTGCTTCGTCCGAGATCTGATGCACATAGCCGCGCTCGCGCATCACCCGGAGAAAGTCGGACGCGGGCTGAGCCCCCTCGGCGCTGGCGGACATGGCTTCACTCGAACGGTTCGGGAGACAGAGGCGGGTCCCAAGCAGGGCAACCCAGGGGCCCGCGCTTAACGGATCGGCGACGGGTCTCGAAGATGGTCGATCCCCTATTGGCTCTTGCCCGGCGATGCAACATCGCCGAGCCTTGGCCCTCGCAGGGATGAGGCGGGCGCATGCTGGCACTGGGTCTGATGAGTGGCACGTCGATGGACGGCATCGATCTCGCCTTGGTGGAGACCGACGGCGCCGCGCGACTGCGCTTCGGTCCCACGGCTTTCGCGCCCTATTCGGACGCCGACCGGGCGCTGCTGCGGCGCGCCCTCGCCGATGCGGTCGCACTCGATGATCGGACCGCACGCCCGGGGGCACTGGCCAAGGCCGAGATCCGCATCACCGATCTTCACGCCGCTGCGGTGCGCGCCTTCATCACCACTCATCCCGAAGCGACGCGAGACCTGGAACTGATCGGCTTTCACGGCCAGACTGTCCTGCACCGGCCCGAGCACCGCCTGACCGTACAGATCGGCGACGGGGCCGCGTTGGCCCGGCAGACCGGCGTGGACGTCGTGGCCGATCTCCGCGCCGCCGATGTGGGGGCGGGCGGGCAGGGGGCGCCGCTGGTCCCCGTCTTCCATCGCGCCCTGGCCGGCGCAGCCAGCGTCGAAAATCCGGTGGCGATCCTCAACCTCGGCGGGGTGGGCAACGTCACGTTCCTTCGCGAGGGCGACGACCCGATCGCCTTCGACACCGGGCCTGCGAATGCGTTGGTCGACGATCTTCTGCTGGAGCGGACCGGTGCCACCTTCGATCGCGACGGCGCCACGGCGGCGCGGGGCACGGTGGACGCCGCGATCGTCGAGGCCCTGATGCGGCACCCCTATTTCGACGCTCCCCCGCCGAAGTCGCTCGACCGCAATGCCTGGTCCCGCACGCCGGTCTCGGCGCTGTCGACGGAGGATGCCGCGGCGACGCTGACGGATTTCACGGCTGCCAGCGTGCAGCGCGGCATCGCGCTCCTGCCTGAAGCCCCGAAGCTGCTGGTCGTCTGCGGCGGTGGTGCGCGCAACCCGACGCTGATGGGGAGGCTCGCCGCACGGCTGCCCTGCCGGGTCGTGACCGCCGAGACACTCGGCTGGAACGGCGATGCCATGGAGGCTCAGGCCTTCGCCTATCTGGCGGTGCGCTCTCGCCTGGGCCGGCCCATAACCTTCCCGGGGACGACGGGAGTGACGGCACCACTGACGGGCGGCGTGTTCCACGCCGCCCGAGGCTGACGTGTCGAGCGCTCAGCCGGCGCCGCCGCTGCGCGCCGGGATGGCGGTCCGCACTGGATTGTCGAGGCGCCGATCGAGATAGGTGCTGACCTCCGCGATCAGCGTGTCGACGCAATTCTCGAAGAAGTGGTTCGCGTCCGGGATCACCGCATGTTCGATCAGGATGCCCTTCTGCGTCTTCAGCTTCTCGATCAGCGTCTGCACCTCCTTCAGCGGCGCCACGCGGTCCTTGTCGCCATGGACGAAGAGGCCGGATGACGGGCAGGGGGCCAGGAACGAGAAATCATAGAGCGTCGCCGGAGGCGCGATCGAGATGAAGCCCTCGATTTCGGGTCGGCGCATCAGAAGCTGCATGCCGATCCAGGCGCCGAAGGAGAAGCCCGCGATCCAGCAGGCGCGCGCATCGGGGCTCACGGTCTGAGCCCAATCGAGCGCCGCGGCGGCATCCGACAGTTCACCGGCACCGTGATCGAAATGACCCTGGCTGCGGCCCACCCCGCGGAAGTTGAAGCGCAGCACGGAGAAGCCGCGCTCCGCGAAGGCGTAGTAGAGGTTGTAGACGATCTGGTTGTTCATCGTCCCGCCGAACTGCGGGTGCGGATGCAGAACGATGGCGATCGGCGCTCCGCGCTTCTTGGCCGGATGGAAGCGGCCTTCGAGGCGGCCGGCGGGACCGGCAAAGATGACTTCAGGCATGGGATCTCCGAGCGTTCCCGGGGCGGTCCGCCCGGTCGCGGCGCCTCGGCCGGCAGGGCGGACCGGACGCGGCGTACAGGTGGTCTGAGCGGGCGGACGCGCTGTTGACTCCGGTTTGGCGAGGCCGTAACCCCGTTAGAATAATTCTAACAGCCTGACGGCGGCCGCTCACCGGATCGAGCGACGTCTTGCCCACGGGCAAGCGGCCTCTTAGCACGCCTGCCCCTTGCGATTGCAAGACTTTTGAGTGATCTCCCGTGACCGGCCAGTCCGACCGCCCGCGCGTCTACCTCGATCACAACGCCACGGCTCCTCTGCGCCCCGAGGCTCGGGCGGCCATGCTTTCGGCCCTGGAGGCCGCGGCCAATCCGTCCTCGGTCCATGCCGAGGGTCGACGGGCCCGTGCGATCGTCGAGGAGGCCCGGGCGTCGGTGGCGTCCCTGGTGGGTGCATCCCCGAGCGGCGTGATCTTCACCTCCGGGGCGACCGAGGCTGCCCATCTGGCGCTCACGCCGGATCTCTCGGCTGACGGTGTTGCGGGCTTCACGCGACTTCTCGTTTCGGCGACCGATCATGTCGCGGTCCTTCGCGGTCATCGGTTCGCGGCGGCGGATGTCGCAGTTCTGCCGGTTCACCCCAATGGCCTCATCGACCTCGCAATCCTGCGGGACTGGCTTGCCGATGGTCCACGCGCCGTCGTGGCGGTGCAGGCCGCCAATAACGAGACCGGCGTGATCCAGCCGATCGCCGAGGTCGCCGAAATTGTCCGAGCCCACCGCGGCGTTCTGGTCTGCGACGCCGTGCAGGCGGCAGGACGAATCGACTGCCGCGCGCTCGGTGCCGACATTCTTCTCCTGTCCGGACACAAGCTCGGCAGCCCGGCGGGTGCCGGCGCGATGGTC
>JAYVMK010000595.1:0-7229 GCA_043758995.1 Lichenibacterium sp.
CTGACTTACAAGACGCAATCCGCTCTGCTGGGGCCGGACGCGCTGGCCGCGGAATATACCGACGCCGACATCAGCAAGATCTTCAAGCCCAACGGATCCACAGCGCCGGATGACGACTCCTACAAGGCGCTGGCCGCCGGCGACTTTGCCGGCTTCAAGCTGAAGGTCGATGGTCTCGTCGATCGTCCCGGCGAATGGAGCCTCGCCGAACTCCGGGCCATGCCGTCGCGCACCCAAATCACGCGCCACGACTGCGTCGAGGGCTGGAGCTGCATCGGCAAATGGTCGGGGGTCAAGCTGTCCCACCTTCTCGACACGGTCGGGGCCAAGGAGGAGGCACGGTTCGTCGTTTTTCACTGTGCCGATACGCCGGATCAGGCGTCCTTCGGCGACGAGCCGGCGCACTTCTACGGTTCGATCGACCTGCAGGCCGCCCGGCATGTCCAGACGATCCTGGCCTACGACATGAACGACCAGCCGCTCGGGGTGCCGCATGGCGCGCCTCTGCGCCTGCGTGTCGAACGGCAACTCGGCTACAAGATGTCGAAATACGTCCTGCGGGTCGAACTCGTGGAGTCCTTCGCTAAGATCGGCGACGGCCACGGCGGCTATTGGGAGGACAACGGCTACGCTTGGTACGCCGGCGTCTGAATCCGTCTACGGTTGATCGTCTCGGATATGCGTTCGCCGCTCATCCCGCCTTCGCGGGAATGAGCGGAGGGCGAGGTCGTCAATAGATCTATCCGAGGTCCGCGCTCAGCGCGGGGCCGGAACGTCGAGTCGAAACACCTCGCCCTCGAAACAGTCTTGGCCACGTCCGATCGCGCGGATGGCGTCGATCATCTCACCGCCTCGGTCGAGCGCGGCGTCGGCCAGGGCGACGAGCCGCGGGTTCGGTGTGGCACTCGGCGAGGCGGCGCGGAGGCGAGCCGCGACGTCGCGGGCCGTCACTTGTGGCTCTAGCGCGCAGACCGCCGCGAAAGCTGCAGCCGTCGAGCGGCTGACGCCGGCATAGCAGTGGATGAGCATCGGCTGCCGACGGTCCCAGGCTCGGGCGAAGGCCAGAAACTCGGCCATGTGACCCTCGCCCGCCAGCGCATGACCGGCTTGCGGCGCGGAGATGTCGGACAGATCGAGCACGAGGCGGTCGATGCCCGGCATGGATGGCACCGCCGACTGCTGCACCTTGGCCAGCAACGTGACGACACGGCCGGCGCCGCTCTCTGCCAAGGTCTCGGGCAGGCGCGACAAAGGGCAGACGACGATCATGCCGCCCGGTCGATGGCGATCGCGAGGGCGTGGCAGCGCTCGATGAAGTCGGCCTCGACCCGGTCCGAACTGCGCGGCGACAGCCAGGCGGCAAAGGTCTCGAGCCCGGGCTCGGCGGGTCCCAGCACCGCCATGGCTTCCGCCTCGTCGAACCCGGCCAGCAGGACGGCCTCGAGCCGGGCGGCGGCACGGTCGGCGCGTTTGATCAGGGCCAGCAGATCCCGATCCGGCTCGGGCAGTCCGAAGCGGGTGAGAATGGCCGAGAAAAGTCTCGTCTCGACCGCCTTGTAGGCGTCGCCCACGCAGGCCTTGAACGGGGAGATCAGGTCGCCGACCACGTATTCCGGCGCGTCATGGAGGAGGGAGATCAGCCGGGCAGGACGGCCGGTCGAAGGCGCGATATGGCCCACCAACGCCTCGACCAGGAGGGAATGCTGCGCCACCGACAGGATGAAGGGGCCGCGCGTCTGTCCGTTCCAGCGCGCCACGCGGGCGAGGCCGTGCGCGATATCGTACAGGTCGATGTCGGCCGGCGCGGGCGCGAGGAGGTCGAGCCGACGGCCGGACAACATACGCTGCCAGGCAGGACCGTTCTCGCCCCAGGATCCCGCCGCTGGCATCGTCTCGCTCATGCAAGCACCAGGGACAGGTGCACGCCATCCGCGATGGCCGGGGCGCCCAGCGCGGCTGCATGGGCGGCGCGGTCGGTCCGCACGGTTGCCAGACCGCGGCCGGCGACGCTCGTCCCCATCGTGCCGATGGCGATCTCGCCGACCGTGATGTCGGCGCCTGCCGCCGGAGCGCGACCGTCGAAAGTCACCGGGATGATGCGCTTACGGGCCGTTCCCCGGTGATGAACCCGAGACACAACCTCCTGGCCGACGTAGCAGCCCTTCCCGAAATCCACGCCGGCGAGGCGATCGAGATTGGCGTCATGGGGAAAAGCGTCGC
Source organism: Lichenibacterium sp. (assembly GCA_043758995.1). Lineage (GTDB taxonomy): Bacteria > Pseudomonadota > Alphaproteobacteria > Rhizobiales > Beijerinckiaceae > Lichenihabitans. The sequence goes on from JAYVMK010000595.1 coordinate 2,221, forward strand.
CATAGCCGAAGTCGCGCCCGCCGTCCGGCACCCCGAGCGCGATGCGATGCGCCTCGTAGGCGGCTCGCGCCGCAGGATCGGCGTGCACCCGCTCTCCGATGCTGCGCGTTCCGAGGTGGGGGTGGCGGGGATCGCGGAACCCCGGACCTTCCGGCCAATGCGCCGTAACGCCGAGCTCTCCGCTGCGGTCCGCGATCCGGACGGCGGCGCGCAGGCGGTACATCGTCAGCTTCTTGGCGAGTTCGGCCGCAAGGGCTGACGGGCAATCCAGCAGGAAGCGATCTGCCCCGCTCTCGGGCGTCGCATCGAAGAGGAGGAAATCGACGAGGATTTTGCCCTGCGGTGTCAGCAGGGCGGCGTAACGGGCTTCGCCGCTCCGCAGGTCCGCGACATCGTTGGTGACGAGACGTTGGAGCAGCGCTCTCGCGTCATCGCCTTCGACTTCGACGACGCCGCGATCGTCGAGAAACGCCGTCGTCATTCGAGACCCCGTCCGATCGGTTCTGCCGGATCAGGTCCGGCTGAAGCCGAGATAAAGGTCCGCGCCGACAGTGCAAGGTCTACGGTGGCCAGGTAGGCGCGCCGCCCGGTCCGAGGCCGACCTCACTGTCGTGTCAGAACGGAGAATTCGCCGTGGCGGACCCGCTCGGGCAGACGCTCGGCGAATGTCGCCACCGCATCTTCGCCATAACAGCTCACAAGCTTCTGAAAGGCTACGAACAGCGCCGCCTGGGTCATGCTGTCCTCGTCAAGCCCATCGAGTTCCGCTTCCGCGAAAGTCTCCATGAGGATCGACATCGCGATCTGCCGCTCTTCGGCGGCGGCGAATCGGTCCTGCTGCTCGCTCGTCATATCCATCATGGGCGATCTGTAACGTCGTGAGTGGCCTGAGCACAGCCTACTCTTCACGGATCGTTAACGGAACCGGTAACTCTCGATTAAGTTCGAGTTGTTGCTTTGCGGTGCCACCAAGACGGCTTTGGCCGATGCGGCTGTTTAGCCGCCGCCGTAGCGTGCGGCGAGATCGTGGGTCAGTTTGTCGACTTGGGAGAGCGACCTGGCGATCACCAACTGAGCCGAAGGCGTGCAACTCCGATAGGACGCAGCATAGCCGTGGTAGCCCCTGTTGAAGGCTCCGGCGAGCCGGTTGCGACGCAGGCTCGTGTGGGCCTCGGCCTCGATGAGCGCCGCCATCCTGTTGCGAAATTCGGCCGCGTCGCCGTCACCGCAGAGCTCGCGCAACAGCGCCAAAGTGCCGAGCCGTTCCGCCAGCTGTTCGAGCTGTGGCTCGTACGGGGGGAGGCCCTCAGGGTCACCCGAGGGTGCCGGAGGTGCGGGAGCGCCCGCGACCGGCGGCAACGGCGGGTTGGCCGGCAAGGATTGGGCCGTGGCCGTGGCGGTCAGCCAGGCGCCTGCGAGACCGGCGAGAACCGGCAACCAGCACGGACTCGGCCTCACCTGCGCGCCGCGATTTCGGCGGCCTGCAGCAGGATGGCGGGGAGCTGCGGCGTCGTCGCGAGATCCCCGACAGCGTTCGGAGCGATCCAGATCGTCCGCAGGGCCTCCGGCCCGACGGTGGCTTCGCCCGAAATCCAGCGAGCCACGAAGGACGTGACGACGAAATGAGCCGACACGCGGCCTTCGGCGTCCCGCTCGATCACCTCGACGTGATCGTTGAAGCCGACGATCTCGGCCTCGACACCCGTCTCCTCCCGCAACTCGCGCAGCGCCGCCTCGCGGATCGTTTCGCCTGGTTCGACGAGTCCTCCGGGCAGCGAGAAGCAGCGTGCCCCGGGCGGCACGGCGCGTTCGGCCAGCAGCACGAGACCGTCCCGGAACACCGCGATGCTGGCCGCGAGGAACGGCCGGATCGGATAGGCGCGCTGGTCGGCGAAGCTCGGCTGGGGCGGGCTTCCAACCGTCAGAGTCAAACGTGCTGCCCGCCGTTGATGTGGATTTCGGCCCCGTGCACGTAGCTCGATTGTTCGGTGCAGAGGAAATAAATCGCCTTGGCGACCTCTTCCGGCGTGCCGAGTCGGCGCATCGGCAGGGTGTCGACGATCTTCTCGGTGCCGGGAGACAGGATGGCGGTGTCGATCTCGCCGGGAGAGATGGCGTTGACGCGCACGCCTCGCGGTCCGAAGTCGGCCGCCATTTCGCGCGTCAGCGAGGCGAGGGCAGCTTTCGACGTCGCGTAGGCGGCGCCCGCGAACGGGTGGACGCGCGAACCCGCGATCGACGTCACATTGACCACGGACCCCTGCGCCTGCTGCAACTCGGCCACGAGGCCGCGGGCCAGCATCACGGGCGCGTAGAAGTTCACCTGGAACACCCTTTTCCAGTCGACGATGTCGGTCTCGAGCGTCCCGAGCCGCGAGCCGCCCGCCCCCTTGGGCGAGATACCGGCATTGTTGACCAGAGCGTCCAGCCGTCCCTCGGGCAGGCGCTGGCGCACGTCGCTGATGGCCTTGAGGATATCCTCAGGATCGCCGAGGTCGACCTGCAGATGATCCTCGGGCCCCATTTCCCAGGGGCAGTCTTCCGGGAAGGCATGGCGCGAGCAGGTGATCACCCGCCACCCCGCCGAGGAGAAGCGTTTCACCGTGGCGTGACCGATACCGCGAGACGCACCCGTCAGCAGCATCGTGCGGCGCGGACCCGACTGGTTCGAGGACCGGGACATGGAAGGCATGGACATGATGTGAGTTTCGCGTCGCGGTGCGGAGGGGCCGGGGAGGCGCCGCGGTCGTCGCCGCTCCCCTGCGAAGGTCCGGCCACGTTAGTCGGTCGCCCCCCTCCCTATCAAGGACGCCGAAGCCGAAGCGCCCAACGCCGGTCGGGCGCTCGGACCTCAGGGGTAGAGACGCTGCTTCGTCCAGTCCGCCGTCGGCCAGGGGGCGCTGACGTCATCGCGGCGGAAGACGATCCGGTCGTGGAGCCTGTTGTCCCGGTCGGCCCAGAACTCGATTTCATAGGGTCTCACCCGAAACCCGTGCCATTGGGCCGGTCGCGGGATCGGCTCGTCGCGGTAGCGCGTCTCGAGCGCCGCAACATCGTTCTCCAGCGTGGCCCGACTGTCGAGCGGGCGGGACTGACGGCTGGCAATGGCGCCCAACCGGCTGCGGGGGTGACGGCTCTGGAAGTAGGCGTCCGATTCAGCGTCGGCCACGATCTCGACAGGGCCGCGAACACGGATCTGGCGATTGAGGCTCTTCCAGTACAGAACGAAAGCGGCCTCCGCCGTGGCCTTCAGCTCTTCACCCTTGGCGCTTTCGGCATTGGTGTAGAACACGAACCCGCGCTCGTCTTTCCCCTTCAGAAGCACAGCCCGGACGTTGGGGCGACCTTTCCCGTCGACCGTCGCGAGCGCGATGGCATTGGGGTCGCGCGGTTCGCTGGCTTTGGCATCCGCCATCCAGGCGTCGAACAGCGCGTCGGGATCGTCGCTGAGGGTAAAGTCACTCGCAATTAACGCATTCACGTTAGGTCCTTCCCTGTCGCGTAGCGTAGGGGGATGACACGGTGGAACCAGAAAGGCTTCGCCGTTTCGATAGTCGCGCCGCAGGTTTAGCTCGCGCCGCAACGCCGAACAATCGGGCGCATCGCCTCGCCTGGCAGGCGATCCTACTGTCGCTCGCCGGCGGACTGGCGTCCGGGTGCTCGATGACCATCCCGATCGCCGGTGTCGAGACCGACAAAAGCCCGACAGGCTCGATCGAGCGGACCGCCGTGGTCCTGTCCCCGGCGCTCGATCAGGAAGATCTCCGCCGCGCCAAGGCCGCCCTGGCCATCGCCCTCGACCCCCAGGGCAACGGCGCCCGCGTCGCCTGGCAGAATCCGCAGAGCGGGGCGCATGGCGCCTTCACGGCTTCGGCCCCGCCCTTCGCCGATCACGACCGCGTCTGCCGGGCCTTCAAGGGGGAGGCGGCGCCGAGCGACGGCTCCTCGAACAAGCTCGCCGGCTCCGCCTGCCGCGACACCGATGGCACATGGCTGATCCGGAGCAGCGCCGACACCAAGGCCTGATCGGCCCAATTTCAGCTGTGGATCACTCCACGCCGGCTTGCTGCAGCGCGGCCGGCACACCATTTTATCGAATGGTTCTTGAGCCGCGCCCCGTCGGGCGCGTGCCGACGATGGGTCAGATATGCGCGATCCCTACACGGTTCTCGGCGTCACGAAGTCGGCCGATGCCGCCGAGATCAAGAAGGCGTTCCGCAAGCTCGCCAAGAAGTATCATCCCGATCAAAGCAAGGAGCCCAAGGCCAAGGAGCGTTTCACCGAGGCCAACGGCGCCTACGAGATTCTAGGCGACGAGACGAAGCGTGGCCAGTTCGATCGCGGCGAGATCGATGCCGAAGGTAAGCCGCGCTACGCGGGCTTCGGCGCCGGCGGAGGCGGCGGTGGCGGGGCAGGAGGCTTCGATTTCAACGATTTCGGTGGCTCGTCTCCGTTCGGGCGCGGCCAACGCGCCAGCGGCTTCGATGCCAACGACATCTTTGCCGACCTGTTGAACGGGGGGCTGAGAGGCGGTCGCCGCACCGCCCAGCAGCAGCCGACGCGGGGCGAGGACGTGACAGCCTCCGTCTCGGTCCCGCTCGAGGATGTGGTGAAGGGCGGCACGGCACGCGTGACTCTCCCGACCGGCCGCACGCTCGAAGTGAAGGTCCCGGCCGGCATGGAGGAGGGTAAGGCGATCCGCCTCAAGGGCCAGGGTCACGAAAGCCCTACGGGCGGGGCGTCCGGCGACGCCATCGTCACGGTGCGCTATGCGCCTCACAAGCAGTTCCACGTCGAGGGCCGCGACCTCCGGCTCGATCTGCCGGTTACGCTTTACGAGGCGGTTCTGGGTGCCACCGTACCGGTGACCACGCTCGACGGAACGGTGGAGATCACCCTACCGCCCGGCGCCAACAAAGGCCGGACGCTGCGCCTGCGCGGCAAAGGCATGCCGGGTCCGACCGGCGCCGGCGACCTTCTGGTGACACCGCGTGTGGTCCTGCCGGAGC
>JAYVMK010000596.1:0-5523 GCA_043758995.1 Lichenibacterium sp.
GCCAGATCTCCCGCCCCGGTGCGGCCGTGAACCCGGACTGTGCTTCCGCCTTGAGGTTGGCGTCGACTCGCAACAGGTGTCCATCGGATGCCGTCCAGGTCACCGTCACGGCCCCGCGACCGCGGATGTCGTAGCGGCTCGCGTCGGGACCGATCTGGGCGACCAGGGGCACGACCACGGCCTGGCGCAGCGCCAGCAGCCGTCGCGTACGCTCCAGCGCTGCCGCATGGTGCGGCGATGCGGTCTCGTGCCAGTCGAGTTTTGCGGAGGCGAAGGTGTTCTCCGCCGTCGGGTCCGGGATCAAGTGCCGGGCGGTTTCGTCTCGGAATGCCGGGAAGTGTCGGAACTCCTCCCGACGGCCGTTCCTCACCGCTTCGGCGAGGTCTCCCGAGAAGTCGCAGAAGAACGGGAAGGGTGTCGAGGCAGACCATTCCTCGCCCATGAACAGCATGGGCACCTGCGGCATGAGCAGGTAGATGGCCGAGACTGCCGCCACGGCTTCGGCGGGCGAGAACTCCGTCAGCCGATCACCGAAGGCGCGGTTGCCGATCTGGTCGTGGTTCTGGATAAAGGCAACGAAGGCCGTCGGCGGAAGCCCGGCCGATGGCTCGCCCCGCGCGCTCCCGCGAAACGGCATCACCTCGCCCTGGAACGCGAAACCCTGCGCCAGGGCTCGACCCAGCATGTCGGTGTCACCCAGGTAGTCGGCGTAGTAGGACAGGCCTTCGCCCGAAGCCGCGACATGAAGCACGTGGTGGACGTCGTCGTTCCATTGAGCGGTATAGCGCTCGGCCTTGCCTCGATCGGAGCGCAGCAGACGGCTGACCGAGTTTTCCTCGTTCTCGAGGAGGAGGTGCAGCGGCCGGTCCGGCGTGGCCTCGCGGACCCGGGACGCGATCTCGCGAAGGATGTGAGGATCCGTCTCGTCGATGATGGCACGGACCGCGTCAAGCCGCAGACCGTCGAGGTGGAATTCCTCGATCCAATACATGGCGTTGTGGATCACGAAATCGCGCACCGGGCCGCTCTCGGCGCCGTCGAAATTCACCGCGGCGCCCCAGGGCGTATGATGACGCTCCGTGAAGAAGCCGGGAGCATAGAGCGAGAGGTAATTCCCGTCCGGTCCGAAGTGATTGTAGACGACGTCGAGGATCACCGAAACGCCACGGGCATGCGCGGCCTCGACAAAGGACTTGAAGTCCTCCGGCCGGCCGTAGCTCGAATCGGGAGCATAGAACAGGACGCCGTCGTAGCCCCAGTTCCGCCGGCCCGGGAAGTCGGCGACCGGCATGATCTCGACGGTATTGACGCCGAGTGCCGTGAGGTGATCGAGCTTGTCGATGGCCGCCTTGAAGGTGCCTTCCGCGGTGAAGGTTCCGACATGGAGCTCGTAGAGCACGGCTTCGTGCCAGGACCGGCCCTTCCAGCCCCTGTCCTGCCAACGGAAATGGCTCGGGTCGATCACCTCGCTGGGCCCGTGCACGTCCTGAGGTTGGAAGCGCGACGCAGGGTCGGGCACGAGAAGCCCATCGGGCAGGCGGAAGCGATAGAGACTGCCCGGCTCGGCGTCCTGCACCAAGGACTCGTGCCAGCCTTCTCCGACTGGGTTCATCTGCAACGGGTCGCGTCCCTCGATGACGAGGTCGATGCGGTCATGTGAAGGAGCCCAGAGCCGAAAGCGCGTGCCGGTCTGTGGGTCCCATTGTGCGCCATGCGGCATGGAGTGAACACGGCTTAGATCGATCAAAGGCTTGTCGCTTCGTAGAGGACGCCTCCGGCTCGCATCGTCCGGGGCATCATGATGGGAGACGGCGCCGCGCCTTGGCGCTTGAGCTCTGCTGTGGGGGACGGTGAGACCTGCGCCGAAGTGCTCCGGTCCGGATTAATTCCGCCATAGGCCCACGTCGCCAACGAGCCTCGACGTGACCTACACGGATCCGGAACAGCAGCATCGGGCCGTCAGAACGCCCGCTCGGTCAAAGCCGATCGCACAGACCAGGATCCCTCGGGGTACGATCCAAGCCGTTTTTCGCCGACCGTAACTTGGCGCGCCTGTCCGCTCACTGCAGGAACGGCGCGCCGATCAGTGAATCGGCCCCGGCCGGAGGATTGACCTCCGGCCGGTGTGCCTCACTCTTTGTCCTTATCCGGCGCGTTCTCGTCCGGGACCGGAGGAGCGGCGTTGGTATCAAGGCGCAGCAGGACCAAGCCACGCGAGGGAACCGGGCAGGTTTCGCCGATCGGGAACTCCTGATCAGGCTTACGGCCGTCGTTCGTGTCGATCAGCCGCGTCCAGCTCTTGCCGTCTTTTGCTTCGGGCATCGTGAAGGCGATCGCGTCCCGTCCGGCATTGACGACGATCATCATGGTCGAATGATTGCCGTCCTGGGGTACCGAATTCAGCTGAGCACGGGCATCCATCATCATGCCGACGCAATGCAGCGCCGAGTCTGTCCAGTCATCCTGCTGGCACTCTTTCCCGTCCGACCGGATCCAGGTGAGGTCCTTGACTCCATGCACCTCGTCGAACTGGCCGGTGTAGAAACGGTTGCGGCGCAGAACGGGATACTCGTGACGGAGTGCGCCGAGCTTGCGGGTGAAGTCGAGCAGCGTCTGGCCGTCTTCGGTCAGGTCCCAGTTGATCCAACCGATTTCGCTGTCCTGGCAATAGGCATTGTTGTTGCCGCCCTGAGTGCGGCCGAACTCGTCGCCCGCGACGATCATGGGCGTGCCCTGAGCCAGCAGCAGCGTCGACATGAAGTTGCACATCTGCTTGTTGCGCAACTTGATGATCTCGGGATCGTCGGTCTCACCCTCCGCCCCACAGTTCCACGAGCGGTTGTCCGAGTTGCCGTCGTTGTTGTTCTCGCCGTTCGCTTCGTTGTGCTTCTCGTTGTAGGAGACGAGATCCTTCAAGGTGAAGCCGTCATGCGCGGTGATGAGGTTGACGCAGGACCAGGGGCGGCGACCCTCGTGGTTGAACGTATCCTCCGACGCGCAGAGTCGCGACGTGATGGTCTGAACGGGCGCCGCACCGCGCCAGAAGTCGCGCACGTCGTCGCGGAACTTGTCGTTCCACTCGGCCCAGCCGGGCGGAAAATTGCCTACCTGGTAGCCGCCCGGCCCGATGTCCCACGGCTCGGCGATCATCTTCACGCCGGACAGGACCGGATCGAAGAGACAGGTCTGCAGGAAGGCCGAATGGCGGTCGAAGCCCTGGGGACCGCGCGCCAGCGTACAGGCGAGATCGAAACGGAAGCCGTCGATGTTCATTTCCTGCACCCAATAGCGCAGGCTATCCAGGACCATCTGCATCACCCGCGGGTGGTGCAAGTTGAACGTGTTCCCGGTCCCGGTGTCGTTGATGTAGTAGCGCTTCTGGTCCGGGATGAGCTGATAATAGGAGGCGTTGTCGATGCCCTTGAACGACAGCGTCGACCCCTTTTCGTTGCCTTCGGCGGTGTGGTTGTAGACCACGTCGAGGATGACCTCGAGCCCCGCTTCATGGAAGCGGGACACCATCTCCTTGAACTCCTGCATCGCGTTCAACGGATCGGCGGCATAGAGCGGATGCGGCGCGAAGAACCCGATCGAATTGTAGCCCCAGTAGTTCGAGAGGCCGCGCTCGATCAGGAAGTCGTCGTTGATGAAGGTGTGAATCGGCAATAGCTCGACGGCCGTTACGCCGAGGCTCTTGATGTGCCTCAGGACTTCGGGGGTGGCCAGGCCGGCATAGGTGCCGCGTAGATTCTCCGGCACAGCGGGATGCTGCTTGGTCATGCCGCGAACATGCGCCTCGTAGAAGACGCTGTTCGACCAGAAATGCTTCGGCCGGTTGCCCTCGGGGCGATGTGGCTGGTGCAGGTCGGCGACCACGCATTTCGGCATGAACGAGGCCGAGTCCCGCTCGTCGAACGTCAGGTCGTCCCCGGTCTCCATCTGATAGCCGAAGACCGCGGGATCCCACTTCAGCTCGCCCACATGGGCCCGCGCATAGGGGTCGAGGAGCAGCTTGTTCGGGTTGAAGCGATGACCGTTCTCCGGGTCATACGGGCCATGCACGCGGAACCCGTAGAGCTGACCAGGCTTCACCTCCGGGAAATAGCCGTGGAAGATCTGGTCGGTGTATTCCGGGAGTTCGAGCCGAGCAGTCTCTTGCTGGCCCGACGAGTCGAACAGGCAGAGTTCGACCTTGGAGGCGTTGGCCGAGAACAAGGTCACGTTGGTGCCGCGGCCGTCCCACAACACGCCTCGCGGATGCGGGGAGCCTTCGAGCGTCTGCCCCTGCCGTACCGTTTGATTCATAATGGTTCCCTAAGAGCCGCCGAGCCAAGGTCTATAGCTCAGCTTCAGCCGCGTGCTCGCCGTAAAACGGCCGAAATTGAATTTGGTGCCATGCGGCAACGCCGCATAGCCGTGTCGGAGGAGCATACCGCAGATCGATGCGGCCGGACGAACAGAGACCGCCCGGCCGAAGCCGGGCGGTCCCAAGGTGACCGAAATTATGCGGCGTTGCCTGGCAGCGGCGGTCAGGCGTGGAAGCTGAAGTCCGAAGGATTGGCTTTCAACTCCGCCTTCGAGACGCCCGTCAGACGGACATCGTCGCCACTCACCGCATCGTGGATCAGGGCGCCGCCCGCCGTGTTCCGGGTGTGGTTGAGCACATCCGCCATGTTGGCGAAATCGGCCGAGGGCAGGCTGATCGTATCATGGTCGTCTCCGCCGGCGCGGAATAGATTGATGACGTCCAAACCGTGGCCGGGGCTGAAAACGAAGGTGTTGCTCGGCGTGCCGCCATTGTCGAACGTGTCGAAGGCCGTCGATGCAAAGGTCTGTCCGGACGCTTCGACGTGCACCGTACTCGTCCCGTTCCTATGTGCGTTGCTGATGCCGATGACGTCGTCACCGCTTGGGCCGTAGAGCACTTCCTGCGCGACGGCGTGCAGACCCGTACCGGCCAGGCCGCCCTGAAGAGAGTAGGGAGTCTGCACCGACGTCTGACCGCCGGCACCGTCCGTCTCCGTCGCCTTGATGAAGCCCTGAAGATGCGAGCCCACATGGTCGGCGAAGGAGAAGCTTCCATCGGCGTTCACCGCCGCTGTTCCGAGTTGGACCGAGGCCCCACCGTCCACCACCGCGGAAATCGCCACACTCGTGACGCCCGACTGGCTTGCGGCGTGGCCTTTGATCGTGAAAGTGCCTCCTGGGTTGAAGGTTGCCGCAGGGTCGACCGTGATGACGTCACCCTGAGCGAGCCCAGAGCCGAGAGCGACGGCACTGCCTTGCAGTGCGTTCTGAGTGGTTGACCTCCCGTCCGGCGACGCCGTGGTGACGGTGGTGCCGCCGTTTGCATCGGTGGTGATCGTTGTCGTGCCACCGCTGGCACCGGGAATGATGGTCGTTCCACCCCCGCCCGAACCAGGAAGTCCACTCGATCCGGTGTTGCCGGTGGTCGTGGTGCCCGTGCCGGTGCCGGGGCCGCCGCCCGTGCCGGTGCCGCCGCCCGTGCCGGTGCCGCCGCCC
>JAYVMK010000597.1:0-4124 GCA_043758995.1 Lichenibacterium sp.
ATCAGCGACAGTCCGTCCTTGGGGCCGAACACGACAGGGGCGAGCCCGGCGCCCCGCAGAGCCTCGGCACCGGACATGATGCTGCCGCGGTACTCGGCCTCGCCCCGCCCGACCAGGACCTGCCCCATGGCGGCCAGGAGGCCGAGGTCGGCGGCCCCGATCGAGCCGAGCCCCGGCATGACAGGATGAATCCCGGCGTTCAACGCCGCGACCAGCGCGTCGAAGATGTGAGGCGAAATGCCGGAGCCGCAGGCCGCGAGACCGGCCGCGCGGGCCAGCATGGCGGCGCGGACGGAAGCGCGCGGTAGCGGCTCGCCCATGGCGATCGAGCGGCCATCCAGGAACATGAGCTGGAAGGCCGCGGCATCGCCCTCGACCGCCGTCGAACTCTTGGCGCCGAGGCCGGTATTGTAGCCGTAGACGGCTTGGCCGCGGGCTACGGCGGCGTCGAGCGCGGAGCGTGCATGAATCAGACGCGGCCCGACATCATCGGAAACGTCGACCACTGCTCCGCCCCGCGCTACGGCACAGACATCGTCGACCGTGAGGGCACTGGGACCGCCGATCGTCACGGCGCTCATGCGAAACGCATCCTCTGGGCGATACGACGTCCCATCACGACCCTTCCCGCAGTGACCCGAAGCCGAAGCGCCCGTCCCGTTGCGCATTTGCGCCTCGGACATCGAAGGCGCTCGGATCGTCGTTTTAGGATGGCCTGCACGGTCGCGGCTCGGACGTCACGGGAGAAGCGGGCTCGACGCGGCGAGGCCGCCATCCTGGTAGAGCAGCGGCGCGATGGCTTCGGACAGATTCACCGACAGGACCTCGCCGATCAGGATCGAGTGGGATCCATACTCGACGGTCTTCCGAACCGCGCAAAACAGGCTGGCCTGTGCATCGTCGAGATAGGGCACACCACCGTCGCGGTGGCTCCAGACGCCATGACCGAATCGCTCTTCCCGATCGGCCCCACCGCCGAAGGGACCGACCAAAGGCGCATGATGCGTCCCGAGGATGTTGAGACAGAAGCCGCCGGTCTCCACGATGATGTCGTGGATGCTGGCGGATCGGTTGATGCAGATCAGCAGCGTCGGCGGCACGGTCGTGACCGACGTCACGGCCGTGGCGGTCATGCCGAAGCGCCAGCCTTCCCGGCCTGCCGTGACGATCGTCACCGTGGCGGCGAGCCGCCGCATGGCGAGCTTGAAGCCAGCGGTCAGGTCGGCAAGGGGGAGAGGCTCGGGCGGCATTGCGTAAGGTTCCGGTAGGCCCCGCCCTGGACCGGGCGGGCGAGCGTTGGAGCGGATCCGCGATAGCACGATCCGCGCCGCCGCGTGAGCGCCAGGGATCGAAACCTAGCCGCCGAACAGCTTGTCGATCAGGTTGCGATCGTCCTCGGCGGCGCGGCGGGGCCGTGGCGGCGATTCGTCGGGCACGACGGCGGGCGGCAGCGGCTCGTCGGCGTAGCGCGGATCGTCGACACCGGGGGATGACGCCGCCGCGATCGAGCCCGTGGTGGCCGGCGCGACCGCCGCCGGTTCCGGTGGCGGCGGGGGACGGCTGCCGCCGAGGAAGGCGTTGGTGCGATCGAGCAGCGCCGCGAGCGGGCTGGCGTCCTCGGGCGGAGCCGCCGAGGGCGCATGCCAATTACCGGGCAGCGGCGCCGGCGTGGCACCCTTCAGCGCCACTTTCATGAAGCGGCTCCAGGCCTCCACGGGCAGATTGCCGCCCGAAGCCTTGCGGGTCGGCGTTCCGTCGTCGTTACCGAACCAGACGCCAGTTACGAGGCGGCTCGTGTAGCCCACGAACCAGGCGTCACGCCAATCCTGGCTGGTGCCGGTCTTGCCGGCCGCCTGCCAGCCGGGCAGTTGCGCCTTGCGGGCCGTGCCGGTCAGCAGCGTCTCCTGCATCATGGCATTCATCATGCCCACATAGACGGGGTCGACCGCCCGGCCGAGATTGGCGTTGCGGCGCTGGTAGAGCACCTTGCCGGCCGCGGTCCTGACCTTCGTGATGATGTGGGGTTGCACCGCGATGCCACCATTGGCGAAGGGCGCATAGGCGGTCGTGAGCTCCAGCGGCGAGACTTCCGACGTGCCGAGCGCGATCGAGGCATTGGGCTGCAGGTCCGACGTGATGCCGAGCCGATGTGCGGTACTGACCACCGTCTTCGCCCCGACCTCGGCGCCGAGGCGGACCGCGACCGTGTTCAGCGACAGCGACAACGCTTTGGTCAGCGTGACGGGCCCGAAATATTCGTGGGAATAGTTCTCGGGATGCCAGCCCTTGATGGTGATGGGCCCGTCCTCGCGGACCGTATCGGGCGTCAGGCCCGCTTCGAGCGCCGAGAGGTAGACGAAGGGCTTGAAGGAGGAGCCCGGCTGCCGTTTGGCCGAGACCGCGCGATCGAATTGGCTGTCGGCATAGTCGCGACCGCCGATCAGCGCCTTGATGGCCCCGTCGGGCGCGATCGACACGAGGGCTCCCTGGCTCACGCCATACTTGCCTCCGCCCTTGTTCAATGTGTCCACCAGGGCGCGTTCACCCGCGGCTTCCAGCGACGGGGTGATGGTCGTGGTGACGATGATGTCCTCGTCGACGGCGCCGATCGTGTCGTCGAGCATGTCCATCACGTAGTCGGCGGCATAATTCACGTCGCCGTTGCCCTTCTCCTTCACGGCATGCGCCGGATGAGCCAAGGCGTCCTTGGCTACGGCATCGGTGACGTAGCCTTCGTCGCGCATCGCCGCGACGACCTGGGCGGCGCGATCGATGGCGCCTTGCGGGTTGCGATTGGGGGCAAGCTTGGTCGGCGCCTTCATCAGACCCGCCAGCATGGCGGCCTCGGCCACCGACACTTTCGCAGCGCCGTGCCCGAAATAATGCAGGGCCGCCGCCTCGACCCCATAGGACCCCGAGCCGAAGTACACCCGGTTCAGATAGAGTTCGAGGATCTGGGTCTTGGAGTATTTATGCTCGAGCCAGAGGGCCAGGATCGCCTCCTGGATCTTGCGCGACATCGTGCGTTCCTGGGTCAGGAAGACGTTCTTGGCGAGTTGCTGGGTGAGGGTCGACCCCCCCTGGACGCCGCCGCCGCGGTGAAAGACATTGGCCACCAGCGCGCGGGCGATGCCGGCCGGGTCGATCCCGTGATGCTGGTAGAACCGTCTGTCCTCGATCGCCACGAAGGCCCTGGGCAGATAGGGCGGCAGGTCGGCGAGCCGGATCGCGGCCCCGCCGGTGTCGCCCCGGTTGGCCAGCGGCGTGCCGTCGTCTCCCTGGATCGCGATATTGGGCGGCCGTTTCGGCACCGCGAGCTGGTCGATCGGCGGCAGGAGGCTGGCTTCATAGGCCACCGTGCCGGCGGCACCGAGCCCCGCCCAGATTCCGAGGATCATCGTCCAGTAGATGAGCCGGCCGAAGAGGCTGCGCCGCCTCCGTCCGCTCCGCCCGCCGCCGGATCCGCCGCGCCCGCCCGGTCCCCGGCGATCGCGACTCACGTCGATCTCGTCATGTTGCGACCGACGCCCGCTCGAGCCGAAGCTCGGCTCGCGGCGATCATCGCGAGAGGGTGGCCGCGGGCCCGGCCGGCCACCGGTGCGATCCTCGGGAAATGCCCGCAGATCATCGTCGCGGTCGGCGGACAGGCGCGGTTCCCGGCGCTGGGCTCGTCCGCCATCCCTGTCCTGGCCCCTCGCCATCTCGCGCCTTCATGTCCCCGATGGGAAACCCATTCGACATTAACGGCGGCGAATTAAGGGCCAGTGAACCCGCGGGTCTGCGGGACGCTCCGGTCACGAAAGCCGAAGCCGACCCGTTTCGGATTTTTGAAACCGCCTCGCTTCCATGCCAGAAGCACGTCGCGAGCGGATCGGTTCGACGGGGCCGCTCGCATTCCAGCCCGTCGCCTCAGTTCCAGGAATCGCAGTGGCCGACCGAATCGACGTCCTCATCCTCGGCGCGGGCGGCCGCGAACATGCGTTGGCGGCTTCTGTCGCCGGGAGTCCACGGCTCGGACGGCTCTTCGTCGCGCCCGGCAACCCCGGCACGGCGTCGCTCGCCACGAATGTCGCTCTCGATCCTGCCGATCCCGCAGCCGTGGTGGCTTTGGCAAAGCGCGAATC
>JAYVMK010000598.1:0-4630 GCA_043758995.1 Lichenibacterium sp.
CTCCCATTGTCCAGACGGGACGGAACCGATGGCGCCTCGGACGATTTCGGAGAAGTTGGCGGCGACAGGGACAGTGAAGCCGACAGTGGCCCGCAGCCAGCTCGGCAGAATCAGCGTCGTGCCGAGCACCCTGATCGAGTAGGGTATTAGGAAGATGCAATAAAAGAGCAGCACGAGCCATGGGGCGTTTCGGAACACCTGGGTGACGATGCGGGCGCCCATCCGCGCCACGCCTCCGTGGGCAATCTGGCCGAATCCCAGAAGGGTACCCAGCAGGGTCCCGACCAAGATGGCGATGACGCTCATGACGACGTTCAGCAGGAATCCTTGTAGGATAAATGGCGTCCACTTGAATATCGTCCCGATGATCGATGAAACCGACATGGCGTTGCCCTCCTGTCAGTTAGCGCCGAAACCGGGCAGGCGGAGGGCCCTCTGCAGGGCCGATATGGCCCACACGACGAGTCCCGTGAGGATCAGGTAGACGACCAGGATCACGTTCATCATCTCGAACGTGTTGAGGCTGTCGGACCAGATCTGGTTGGACACGTAGAGCAACTCGCTGACGCCGATGGCATAGGCCACCGTGGTCGACTTGGTTAGATCGACCAGATTGTTGGCGAGCGAGGCGAAGGAGAAGCGCAAGCCCAGCGGTGCAAGGACGTAGCGTAGGGCCTGGAAGCGCGTGTATCCCAGCGCCATCGCAGCCTCTTCGTAGGATCGGTTGACCGCGCCGAGGCCGGCCCGGAAGCTCTCGACGTTAAAGGCGCCGGCATAGAGCGATAGAGATACGACGGCCCAAGTGAAGTTCCCGACGATGGGCACCGGCAGGCCGATGGCCGAACGTCCGGCCGGCAGGAGCGAGCTCAGGCCGAAATAGAAGAAATACATCTGGATCAGCAACGGCGTATTGCGCACGAGCGCCACGTAACCGTGCACCACCGCGGCCGCTGGGCCACGGTATAATTTGAGGATAGCCGCGCCAATCGCGCCGACGATCACGCTGAAAAACACGCACAGGACCACGAGCTCGACCGTGGTGACGATACCGGTGACGAACCTGTCGGAGTCGAAACTGTCGTAGAAGATCGTGAGATTAATCCCGTACTTCAGCTTCAGGTCGAGAAAGAAGGTCCGTACGGCTTCGCCCATGATGCAGCGATCCTCGCAGGCGGAAGTGATTAGTTGGGCGTCGGGATGGTGTCCTTCACCTCATCATGCGCCTTGACGAGGTAGGTCGAAGGCGCCACCCCGTTGGCCTTCTCGACTTCGAGAAGCTTGCCCGATCGGTGCCAGTCGTAGATCGCCCCGCCGATGAAAATCCCGAGCGGCTTGTGCAGGTCGTCGAGCCGCACCGCAATGCCCCAAGGCGTGTCTTCCTGGCTCGGCAGCGGCATGGCATAGCCGGCCCAGCGCTGCGAGTCTGCGAGCTGGAGGTTGATGAGGTTGTCGTCCTCGAGAATGCCGATGCAGCGCCCTTGTTTTAAGGCGCTCTCGACTTCCGCCTCGCCCGAAAAGGCGAGTGGCTTGATGCCGAACTTCTCCGAAGCCGGCTTGTTGTACCACGCCCCCTGCAGTGCGCAGATCGTCTGGCCACTCAGTTGCCCCCACTCCTTCACCGTGGCGGCCTTCGGCAGGAGGACGTTGTAGCCAGACGAGTAGTAGTTGGGATGCACGAAGCCGACGATCTTCCGGCGCTCGGCCGTCTCGGAGGCCGAGGCGATCATCACGTCGATCTGTCCCTGCGCCAGAAATTCGAAGCGATTGGCGGAGTTCACTTTCACGAACTCGGCCTTGGCGCCGAGCTTTGCGGCGAGGTCCTCCGCCAGGTCGACCTCGATGCCGGCGAAGTTCCCGCTCGCGTCACGGTATGACCACGGCTTGTAGTCGTCCTTGGTTCCGACCTTCAGAACCTTCGTCGTCATGATCCTGCACAGTGTGTCGTCCATACAGGAGGCTTGGTCCGCCTTGGCGGATATGCCTGCACCGCATAGGAGTAGGGTGGCAAGGAGGGTTGAGTGAACGCGTCTCGTCATGGAAAACGTCCTTCGGGTCAATGGTGGGTGGGTCAACTGCGCCGGTTCGCGCGGGGGTTTATCGAGGGGCGAACCGCGCCAAGCTGAAGGGCGTGAGGTCGACGGGGCTACTGCCCTTAGCGATTCGCTCGGCGACGACCGAACCGATCCCCGCGGAGTGCTTGAAGCCATGTCCGGAACAAGCCGAGATTACCGTCAGATGGTCCTGTCCCGGTGCCTCGTCGATGATGAAACCAAGGTCGGGCGTAACGGTGTAGAGACAGGCCGCGGCCTTCGCCGCCTTCGACGTGATGCCCGCGACCCGGCCGTGGACGTGGGTCGCGAACATGTCGGCGGACTCGGCGGGGGCAACGTGGCGGTCGACGCCGTTCGCTGTCGTGGTGAAGGCATATTGTTCGGTCGCAACCTTGATGCGGTTGTCACCGGCCAGGGGAGGGAAGCCGTACAGATAGTCGACGTCGGTCGGTCCGTGCATCCAGATGAACACAGGCGGCCTCGCGCCGAAATCGGCCTCGGGCTCCACCTCGAACCAGTGTAGGACCTGCCGGTTAACGGTGAGCAGGCGGTCGAACGGAGCTCCCAACAGGTCGCCTGCCCAGGCGCCCGCGGCGACCACGGCGCGTCCGGCGCGGAGCACGGCACCGGACGACAGCTGGACCTCCACGCCGTCGCCAACCTGTGCGACGCGCGCGACGTCGTCGCCGTTGCGGATCTCCGCCCCGTGACGCGCCGCCATCCGCAGCTGCGCCGCGATGCAGCGCTCCGGCAGCACGTAACCTCCGCCGGGTTCGTAATAGGCATTGACATCGTCGGTGACGCGCAGATGGGGAAACCTAGACCGGATCTCGGAGGCGTCGAGGAGTTCATGGGGAATGTCGAACGCGCGGGCTGTGGCGAGCGAGCGCCCCACGAAATCCGGCTTGCCGTGATGGGATGTGGGTGTACCGCCGGGCGCCATGACGAGGGCGCCGCACCGCACGAAGAGGGTCTCCCCCGTAGCTGCCTCGAGCTCCTGCCAGATCCGGTGCGAAGCGGTGACGAAGGGTACGTAGTCTGCGCCCTCCCCAACGGCCTGCCGGGTGATCCTGGTCTCGCCGTGGCTGGATCCCATCTCGTGCGGCGGGGCATAGCGATCCACGCCAAGGGCCTTCAGCCCGCGGGCAGCGAGCTGATACAACACAGCGCTTCCCACTGCCCCAAGGCCGATGACGATAACTTCAGCATTCATTGCACAAGACCCAATCACTTGCACATAAATCGAACAACTGATAGTAGGTTGTCAGGACATTCACTCCAGAGCAAGCGCCTAACGCAGTACATCATCGACGTTAATGCTAAATATGAAACGCATTGCTGATGTCCGTCGACTTTCGCACTTTAGAGATTGCCGCCGCTGTCGCTGACTGCGGCAGCATGAGCGAAGCGGGTTTGCGCTTCGGCCTGACGCAGTCTGCAGTTTCCCAGGCGGTGAAGCGCGTCGAAACGATGATCGGTGCTCCTCTGCTGGTTAGGGAGCGTCGCCCCATGGCGGCAACTACCGCCGGACGGGCGCTTGTGGCCCAGATGCGCGACCTTCGGTCTGAAGTAGAACGCGTGATCGCCACCACGCGCGCTGCCGCCGTCCTGCCTGAAAAGCTGGAGGTGCGGTTCGGCTTCGTCGACTCTTTCGCCGGCACGATCGGAGCGCTCTTCGTCAAGGAGTTGATGCAGGGAAGCATGACGTTGCGCCTGACGGCTTGGTCCGGGCTGGCGTTCTCGCACACCGATGCGCTCGTCAGACACGCGATCGATGCCACCATCACAAGCGATCCCATGGAAGGGCTGATGGCTGTTACGCGCTATCCCCTGTTCCGGGAGCCTTTCGTGCTCGTCGTACCGCGGAGCCTCGCGCCATCGTTGCGCGATCTGGATCTGCGGCAGGTGCTGACGCGGCAGATTCTGGTGCGCCACAGCGCCCGCTCCCACATGGGGCAGCAGATCGAAACACACCTCGCACGCTTGCAGTTGGACCCGCCGTCCGTCCTTGAGTTCGACACCTCTGATACGCTGCTGGCAATGGTGTCGACCGGGATCGGAGTCGCAATCACCACCCCCCTGTGCGTGATGCAGGGGGTCTCACACATCTCCGGCGTTGAGGTCATGCCGCTGCCGGGTCCCCGTATCACGCGCGACCTCGTCCTGGTGACGCGGCGCGGCGAACTGACGACCATCGGCGCAAGGATGGCTGATCAGTTGCGCGCCCTCATGCGCGACCATGGGATGCCGCAGATGGCGGGCCTCATACCCTGGCTTGCATCGGCCGACAGTGGCTTGATGATACACGATGGTTGATCGACTGTTCAGCAACGTGGGGTTGGGCGTCGACACCTGCAGGCAGTTTCATTATCGACCGCAAAGGGTTTCACTCTCCCATTAGAGCTGGTGCCGCTCAAGTTGGGTCGTATGCATCGTAGCCTGCGGCGGCGAGATAGTTGCGGCATTCGTCGGGCCTGAATCGTGTGAAGGCATCGCGGATCGCCGCCCACAGGTCCGGGACGGTACGGGCTGCCGCCGAGCGCAAAAGGGCTTTGAGCTTGGCGAAGGCTTGCTCGATC
>JAYVMK010000599.1:0-5104 GCA_043758995.1 Lichenibacterium sp.
CCGTTCTCGAGATGGGCCGGCACGTAGTCCCCCTGGGCGCGCGGCCAGAACAGGCCGGCCGCCAGCAGGCTGAGGACAGCCAGCGCCAATCCACCCACCACCAGCGCCGCCACCGGGCCCTTGGTCCAGGCCGACGCCACGAAAGGGTAGCGGCGCCTCACGATGAGGAACAGCACGTAGCCTGCGAAGGGCAGCAGGAACGGTACAAGCACGTCGAGCAGCGCGCGGCCCATTAGACGTAGAGCCTCTCGTAAAGGTTGCGCAGCATACCGGCCGTCGCGCCCCAGACCACGCGCTCGCCATGCGTCATGGCGTAGAAGTGCCGCGCCCGGCCCAGGATCTGCCGCGCTTCCTTCCGGTGATTGGCGGGATCCATCAGGAACGCCAGCGGCACCTCGAAGGCGTCCGCCACCTCGAGCGGATTGACGGCGAGGCGCAGCGGCGGCGCCAGCAGGCAGACGGCGGGGACCACGATGAAACCCGTGCCGGTGAGATAGGGATCGAGATAGCCGAGCGGCGTTGCGACGGCGCGGTCGAGTCCCACCTCCTCCTCGGCCTCGCGCAACGCGGCGGCGAGCGGCGAGGCATCCTCGGGGTCGATCTTGCCGCCCGGGAAGGCGACCTGCCCCGAATGCTGGCGCAGACTGGCGAGACGGGTCGTCAGCAGCACCGTGGGTTCCGGATGGGCCACGATCCCCACCAGCACGGCGGCGCGGCGCGGCACGCCGGTGAAGAAGGATCGGCCGTCGAGCGCATGTTCGCCACCGCCCGCCGGTCCGTCGATCTCGGCCCAGCGCTCCGGCAGATGGAAGCCGAGGCGGCCCCGGGCCCGCGCCTCGAAATCCGCCATGGTGAGAACAGGCCTGTCGCCGACGTCAGCCAAGCGCCAGATCCGTGCCGAATTCATCGAGGGCGTCCACTTCCATCATGGGGAAGAAGCTCGGCCCCGAGGCGACGCCGAACAGCGCTCGGCCGCCGATGTCCCGCACCTCGCCCTTGGCGATGAGCTCGTAGAACACCGGCCGCGTCACCAGCGCCCAGAGCTCGTCCCGCACCCGCGCATAGGGTTTCAACGCCTCCGCCGGGCCGGGCTCGAAGCGCAAGGGATGGTCGGTGCCGAGCTCGACCCACTCGTCGAGGTTGGTGCGGAGTCTCAGCCCCGTGGAGGTCTCGCCCTGAAGCTCGACGGCCAGGAACGGGGCATCCTCGACCGTGATGCCGAGCTTTTCGACGGGCGTCACAAGGACGAACCGATCCTGCTCGCGCCGCAGCACCGAGGCGAAGAGTCTCACGAGGGCGGGGCGGCTGATCGGCGATCCCGCATAGTGCCAGATGCCGTCGCGCGCGATGCGCATGTCGATGTCGCCGCAGAAGGGCGGATCCCACAGATGCACGGGCGGCGGCCCCTTGCGGGTCGCCGCATCGGCGATCAGGGCGTCGAGGGGCGCCGCCATGCCGGGCGGCCCGTCACTTGCTTTCGCCATCATCGCACGCCATTGCGGCGGGGACGAACGCGCCTCCGCTCCTTCCCGTTTATGCGACAGGGCCGCACATCGACAAGGGGCGGCGACGGCGTAATCTCGCGATGCGCGACCTCGGAGGTCGCCAGGAAGATGCATCTCATGCTGGCTCAGGACCACGGCGTCGGATCGGTCGAGGAAGGCGCGGCCCGCGCCGCCGAGAATGCCCTTACGGCCCTGGCGGCGGCCCGCGCGGCTCTCGGGACCGTCATCTTCGGCCAGGACCAGGTCGTCGAGGAAGTCCTGGTCTCGATCCTGTCGGGCGGCCACGGGTTGCTGGTCGGCCTGCCGGGCCTTGCCAAGACCCGTCTCGTCGATGCGCTCGGCACCGTTCTGGGGCTCGATGCGCGCCGCGTGCAGTTCACGCCGGATCTCATGCCAGCCGATATCCTCGGCTCCGAGGTGCTGGAGGAAGGCCAGGGCGGCCGCCGCGCCTTCCGTTTCGTTCGCGGGCCCATCTTCGCGCAGCTCCTCATGGCCGACGAGATCAACCGGGCCAGCCCGCGCACCCAGTCGGCCCTGCTTCAGGCCATGCAGGAGCTCCATGTGACGGTGGCGGGCGAGCGCCACGACCTGCCGCGACCCTTCCACGTTCTCGCCACCCAGAATCCCATCGAGCAGGAGGGCACCTATCCGCTGCCCGAGGCCCAGCTCGACCGCTTCCTGATGCAGATCGACGTGCTCTATCCGGACCGCGCCTCCGAGAAGCGCGTTCTGATCGAGACCACGGGGGACCGCGAGGTGGTCGCCAAGCCCGCCATGACGGCGGAGGAGCTCTCGGGCATCCAGCGGCTGGTGCGGCGCCTGCCGGTCGGGGACAGTATCGTCGAGGCGATCCTCGACCTGGTCCGTTCGGCTCGGCCCGGCGAGGATGCGGCGCTGACCAAGCTCATCGCCTGGGGTCCCGGGCCGCGCGCCGCGCAGGCCCTGATGCTCGCCTGCCGGGCTCGCGCCCTGATCCAGGGTCGCCTGTCTCCCTCGATCGACGATGTCGCGGCCCTGGCGCTGCCCGTCCTGAAACACCGGATGGCGCTGAATTTCGCGGCACGCGCCGAGGGCGAGACCGTTCCGGCCATCGTGGAGCGCCTCGTCGGGCGGCTCGGCTAAGGGAATGGCGGAGGTCCAGACGACGCAGCGGGTAGCCGTTCCTCCTTCGCACCACGCCCGCTCGGCGCTCGACCTCGCTCGCCGCCTGCCGGAACTCGCCGTTTCGGCGCGCGAGGCGTCCGCCAGCGTCATGCACGGCGTTCACGGGCGTCGGCGCGCCGGCGTCGGCGAGGCCTTCTGGCAGTTTCGTCCCTTCACGGCGGGCGAATCCGCGTCCCGCATCGACTGGCGCCGCTCGGCGCGCGACGACCGCACCTATGTGCGCGAGCGGGAATGGGAAGCCGCCCAGACGGTGTGGATCTGGGTCGACCGCTCGCCCTCCATGGATTTCGCCTCGGACCTCGCGCGCGCGTCCAAGGGGGATCGTGCCCTGGTGCTGGGGCTCGCAACGGCCGACCTCCTGGTGCGGGGCGGCGAGCGGGTGGCCCTGCTGGGTCTGACCCGGCCCATGGCGGCCCGCAACGTGGTCGACCGTTTCGCCGAGATCCTGGCGGGTGCCGAGGGCCTGCGTGCCGCCCCCGACGAGCTTCCCCCGCCCGAGCCTCTGCCAGCGCGCTCCCGCGCGCTGCTGGTCGGCGATTGCCTGTCCGACGCCGAAACCGTCGCGTCTCGGATTGCGGTCCTGGGCTCGGCCGGAGCGCTGGGCCATGTCATCGCGATCGCGGACCCCGTCGAGGAAACCTTCCCCTTCGTCGGCCATGTCGAATTCGCCGATACGGACGGGCCGGCGCGGCTGCGCCTCGGCCAGGCGGCGAGCCTGCGCGACACCTATCTCGGCAAGCTCGCCGCCCATCGCGACCGCATCGCCGAAGCCTGCCGGCGCCAGGGCTGGACCTTCGCGCTGCATCGCACCGACCGGCCCGCCACCGAGGCGTTGCTCCAACTCGCCACCTTGCTGGCCGATGGCGGCAGCGCCGCCCCGACACGATAGGCCGCGCCATGCTGGGTCTCCCCCTCGCCTTCACGGTCCCGGCCATCCTTGGCGCCCTCGTGCTGCTGCCGGCCTTGTGGTTCCTGCTGCGCGTCACGCCGCCCCGTCCGCGCCAGCAGTCGTTTCCGCCGCTGCGGCTGATCCTCGACGAGCGGCCGAAGGACGAGACTCCGGCCCGCACGCCGCCCTGGCTGCTGATCCTGCGGCTGGCGATCGCGGCCGCGATCATCCTCGCCATGGCGGGGCCGATCTGGAACCCGCCGCCCGTGAGCCCGGGCGGCGCCGGCCCGTTGGCTCTGCTGATCGACGACGGCTTCGCGGCAGCCCCCGACTGGGATGTCCGCATGGCCGCGGCCTCCGAGCGCCTCGCCGAAGCCGGCCGGTCCGGCCGCCCCGTGGCGCTGGTGCCGCTGTCGGATGGTCCTCGCGCCCTCGTGCCCGGCACGGCCGCGACCGCGGTCGACCGGCTGCGCGCCCTGAAGCCCGCGCCCTTCCTCGTCGATCGCGCCGCCGCGCTGCCGCCCCTGCACGATTTCGCCGCCGCTCATCCCGACGCGGATGTCGTCTGGATCGCCGACGGTCTCGAGAACGGCAACGCTCATGCCTTTGCCGACGGGCTCGGGGGGCTCGGCCTGGCTCATCCCGCCGCCGTTCTGGCGCCGGCCGCTGCGCCCCTGGCGCTGGCCGGCGCTGACAACCGGTCCGACGCCCTGGCCGTGACGGTGCTGCGCGCCGACGCCCGGGCGGCTTCGTCGGGCATGCTGCGTGCCACCGATCTCAAGGGGCTGGCGATCGGCGACGCGCCCTTCGCTTTCCCGTCCGGCGCGACATCCACCACGGGCAGCTTCACGATCCCGGTCGAATTGCGCAACGACATCGCCCGAGTCGAGGTTCTGGGCGAGGCCTCGGCCGGGGCCGTCACGCTTCTCGACGGGCGCTGGAAGCGCCGGCGCGTCGACATCGTCTCGGGCGCGACGTCCGACGTCGAGCAGCCCCTGCTCAGTCCCGGCTATTTCATCGGCAAGGCGCTGGGCCCCTTCGCCGACGTGCGCGAGATCCCCACCAACACGGCGGACCCGATCGCGATGGCGCTCGACGAGCATCCCTCCGTTCTGGCACTGGCCGATATCGGCCAGGTGGCGGGACCCGATCACGACAAGCTCGTGCATTTCGTCGAAGAAGGCGGGGTGCTGCTGCGCTTCGCCGGCTCGCGGCTCGCAGGCGCGCCCTCCGACGACCTCGAACCCGTGACGCTGCGGCGCGGCGGCCGCACCTTCGGGGGCGCTCTCTCCTGGGACAAGCCCAAGGCCTTGGCTCCCTTCGACCGCACCAACCCCTTCTTCGGCCTGCAGGACGGACGCGACGTCTCGGTGTCGCGCCAAGTGCTGGCCGAGCCCGATGCGGGCCTTCCTGCCCATACCTGGGCGGCGCTCGACGACGGCACGCCGCTCGTCACCGCCGATCGGCGCGGCAAGGGTACGATCGTGCTGTTCCATGTCACCGCGGACACGACGTGGTCGAGCCTGCCGCTGTCGGGCCTGTTCGT
>JAYVMK010000600.1:0-6052 GCA_043758995.1 Lichenibacterium sp.
CGGTTCCGTCATGTGAACCAGCCGACAAGATCGACCGAGTACATCCGAGAGCCAGCCGGCAGCCTCTGCACCGGCATCGCGCGCAGCGACGCTGCTATCACGCCAGATCGATACGCTGACCGCCTCGCCCCCCGATGCCGGCACGGCCACGTCGAGCCGACCGAATCCGGGCGCCGACAGTGCGACCCCACCCGCCAGGAGAGCGGCTTCGATCACCGCCATATGCGGCAGCTGCCGCTGGCTCAGGAACCGGCCGGTCTCGTCCACCACCATGAACCGGCGATCGCCTGCGAGGCCCCAGGGCTCCACGACGGCCTCCGGGACCGCGTATCCGCGCAGCCCTTTGACCGGGTAGATCCGGAGTTCCGCGACGCGCATCGGCGCGATCTCGCGGCGGCGCTCAGCGCTCCACGAAGGCCTTTTCGATGACGAACTGGCCGGGCTCGCCGTGATTGCCCTCGATGAAGCCGCGGTCGAGCAGCAGCGCCTTCGTGTCGGTGAGCATACCGGGGCTGCCGCACATCATCACGCGGTCATGTTCGGCGTCGAGCCCTTCGAGCTTGAGATCGTCGGTGATCTTGCCCGACGCCAGGAGGTCGGTGATGCGCCCGGTGTTGCGGAAAGGCTCGCGCGTCACGGTGGGGTAATAGATCAGCTTCTCGCGGAGCAACTCGCCGATCAGCTCGTCTTCGGGCAGCGTCTTGGTGATCGTGTCACCATAGGCGAGCTCCGCCACCTGCCGCACCCCGTGGACCAGGATCACTTTCTCGAAGCGCTCGTAGGTCTCGGGATCCTTGATGACGCTGAGGAAGGGCGCGAGGCCCGTGCCGGTGCCGAGCAGGAACAAGTTGCGGCCGCTGAACAGGTTGTCGATGACCAGCGTGCCGGTCGCCTTACGGCTCACCATCACGGCATCGCCGACCTTGAGATGCTGGAGGTGCGAGGTGAGCGGCCCGTTCTCGACCTTGATCGAAAAGAACTCGAGCTCTTCCTCGTAGTTGGCGCTGGCCACCGAATAGGCGCGCAGCAATGGTTTGCCGTTGACCGGAATACCGATCATCGTGAATTCACCATTGCGAAAGCGGAACGATGGATTACGCGTCGTCTTGAAGCTGAAGAGGTTGTCGGTCCAATGATGGACGGACAAAACCGTCTCTTCGTTGAAGTTGCTCACGTTCGCTCCGGTCCTGTGCTCACTGGCGCTCGGCCGCCAGGACGCTCTCGCGTCGGGCGAACTCGCTCCGGCATGACGTCGAGGGCCGTACGATCCGGACGATGCCGCTTTGGCGACGCCGGCCAGACCGATCATGCTCTCGCGGCCGCGGATAGCGCGCGGCTATGACGTCCTCATCCATGGATGAATAGGTGCAGCGCAGCGGAGCGTCAACGCGGGTGCGACGACGGCACGGCTGGCATGCCGCCGTGGCCTTACCCGATATGTTCGGCGAAGAAGGCCAGCGTCCGGGCAAGCGCCGCCTCGGCGCTCCGCTTGTCGTAGGAGCCGCGGGCATCGCAGTTGAAGCCGTGATCGGCATCGTAGGTGTAGACGGGCACCTCCGGCAGGGCCGCCTTGATGGCGGCGACGTCGCTCATCGGAATGTGGGCGTCCTTCTCGCCGAAATGCAGGATCACCGGCGCCTTGGGCTTGCTGTCGAGCGACTTGGCGATGTTGCCGCCATAATAGCCGACCGCCGCCGCGACCCCGTCGATCGAGCAGGCCGCCGCATAGGCCAGCGAGCCACCCCAACAATAGCCCACGACACCGACCTTGCCGCCCTCGGCTGCTGCCTTCACGGCCGCCGCCACGTCGAGCATGGTCTTGTCATGGCCGACTTGGGCGACCAGCGCCACGCCGGCGGGGATCTCCTGGGGCGTATAGCCGAGTTCGACGCCGGGCTTGGCGCGATCGAACAGCGCGGGGGCGATGACGAGATAGCCTTGGTCCGCGAAGCCGTCCGCTACGCGGCGGATATGGGCGTTCACCCCGAAGATCTCCTGCAGCACCACAATGCCGCCCTTGGGCTGGCCGGGCGGGTCGGCCCGATAGGCATCGATGGTGACGCCGTCGGCGGCGGTGAGTTTGATGGTCTTGCTCATCGTTGAACTTTCAGATTCGGATGAATGGGCCGGTCCCAGGAGAGAACACGCGCTCTTCCCCGCTCTTACCCGGCGGCACTGAGGATCACCAGCGAGGCTCCGGTGTCCTCGTCCTCCTCGGCCTCGAGACCGAAGACCGACAACAGCTGTCCCCGACCTTTGACGGCATGGCTGCCGAGCGGCCGGGTGCAGATCCCGATCGGCAAGGCCGGAATGCGCTCCAGGAGGTCGGCCGAGATCAGCACCGGCGTCTGCAGGGTCCGGCACAGCGCCTCGATCCGCCCCGTCGTGTTAACGACGTCGCCGAAATAGGAAATCTTGTGCCGGTCGACGCCGATCTCGGCCGTGACGACCTTGCCGCCATGGAGCGCCGCCCGGAAATGGGGCACCTCGCCGAAGTCGCGCCGCCAAGCCTCGGCGCTGCGCTCCACCGTCTCGAAGAATGCGAACAGGCAGGCGATACAGCGGGCGCCCCTCGCGCCTGACGCAAGCGGCCATGTGATCAGCGCCATGTCGCCGACGTAGTCATCGATCGCGCCGCCGTGGCGCCGCACGGGTTCGGCCAGGGCCGCGAAGATCGCGCCGAGGTAGCGCTGCGCCGCCAAGTCGCCGTGGGCCTGAGCATAGGCCGTCGAACCGATCAGATCGACGAAGGCGAAGATCCGCTCCTCCTCCACCGGACGATGATAGCGCCCCAGCAGAATATTCCGGAAAGTCTCGGCGCCGACGAGGTCGCGCATCCGGATCAGCGTGATGACGAGGCCCGAGGCGATGAGGGCGTAGAGGGTCGTTCCCGGATCGAGCAGCACGGCTCGGGAGAGCGGCATCTGAAGCATGCCGCTCATGACGAGCAAGCCCCCGGCGACGGCCCCGCCGATCAAAGTCATGGCGACATAAGCTATTTCGGCAGCCATGACGCTGGCCAACCAGGGCAGGAGCCGCAAGCGGTCGCGCAGCGCGGGCAGGACAACCCCTTGCTCGAAGAGCATCACGGCGCCTCCGCAGCAGAATCCGTAGACGGCGCCGATTAGGGGCCGGCCATGAGCCGAGACTTCGCCGTAGAGCAAGCCGGCCGCCACGCAGGCTCCGAGCACGGCAACCCAGAACCGCAGCTTCGCCCAGGGGAAGCCATGCGCCACCGATGCCTTGGCGGGTCGGGGCTCGACTCGGCTCGTCATGACGCCTCCTCAAGCCTCCGGATCGGGCCCCAGCCCGCCGATTGTGCAATCGGCAGCCCCGCCTGTCGAGAAGCGTATGGTGCCGCGGGCCGGCAACAGCCCGCGGCGGTCTCGGTCAGCGCGGCAGGGCCGTCGAGCCCATCAGTTGCAGGTCGACCGATCGGGCCGCCTGGCGCCCCTCGCGGATGGCCCAGACGACGAGCGACTGGCCGCGGCGCATGTCGCCGCAGGCGTAGACCTTGTCGGCCGAGGCCCGGTAGGCCTTGACGTCGGCCTGGACGTTGCCGCGGCCGTCGAGCGTGACGCCAAGCTCCGTCAGCATGCCATCGTGCAGCGGCGACACGAAGCCCATGGCGAGCAGAACGAGGTCGGCGCGGATCTCGAACTCCGATCCCGGCACGGCCTGCATCTTGGCGTCGACACGCACGCAATCGACCGTCTCGACCGTGCCGTTCTGCCCCTTGAAGGCCCGCGTCATGACGCCGAAGTCGCGCAACGCGCCCTCTTCCTGCGACGACGAGGTACGGAGCTTCAGCGGCCAGTCGGGCCAGGTCAGGAGCTTGTTCTCCTTCTCGGGAGGCTCCGGCATGATCTCGAGCTGCGTGACCGACAGCGCGCCCTGGCGGATCGAGGTGCCGATACAATCGGACCCCGTGTCGCCTCCGCCGATCACCAGCACGTGCTTGCCGGTGGCGAGGATCGGGTTGTTGGTGCGCAGGGGCTCGCGGCCGACACGACGGTTCTGCTGCGGCAGGAACTCCATGGCGAAATAGACGCCGCCGAGGTCGCGGCCCGGCATCGGCAGGTCGCGTGGCTTCTCGGCGCCGCCGGCTAGGACAACAGCGTCGAAGCCGTCGAGCAGTTCCTTGACCGGGATGTCGACCCCGATGTTGACGCCATAGCGGAAGGTGACGCCCTCGGCCTCCATCTGGTTCACGCGCCGGTCGACATGGGTCTTCTCGAGCTTGAAGTCCGGGATGCCGTAACGCAGCAGTCCACCGGCCTTCTGGTTCTTCTCGAAGACCGTGACGTCGTGGCCGGCGCGAGCAAGCTGCTGGGCGCAGGCGAGACCGGCCGGACCCGACCCGATGACGGCGACCGTCTTGCCGGTGCGGGTGGTGGCGATCTCGGGCTTGACCCAGCCTTCCGCCCAGGCGCGGTCCGCGATGGCGTTCTCGATCGTCTTGATCGTCACCGGCGCGTTGTCGAGATTCAGCGTGCAGGAGGCCTCGCACGGCGCCGGACAGATGCGCCCCGTGAACTCCGGGAAGTTGTTGGTCGAGTGGAGGTTGCGCGCCGCCTCTTCCCAGTCGCCACGGTAGACGAGGTCGTTCCAGTCCGGGATCTGGTTATTGACCGGGCAGCCGTTGTGACAGAACGGAATGCCGCAATCCATGCAACGCGAGGCCTGCAGCCGTGTCCCCTCTTCGGAGAGCGGCAGCATGAACTCCTTGTAGCCGCGAATTCGGTCGGAGGCCGGCGCATAGCGCCGGTCTACACGATCGAGCTCCATGAAACCCGTGATCTTGCCCATCGGGCTACTCCCCCGCGGCCGCGAGCAGCGGCTCGTCCAGTTGCGTCAGTTCGGCGAGCGCGCGGCGGTACTCGACCGGCATCACCTTGCGGAATTTCGGCAGGGTCGCCTCCCAATCGTCGAGGATGGCCTGTGCCTTGGTGGATCCGGTCAGCCGGGCGTGGTTGGCGATAAGTTGGCGGAGCCGCTCGGCGTCGAACCGCGTCATGTCGCCCATGACGTCGACAGCGGGCGGCGCCGTCCAGTTGTCCACTTGATGGTACAGGCGACGATTTCGGTCGTCCTCCGATTGTACCATCTCGAGTTCGACCATCGCCATGTTGCAGCGTCGGCGAAGGTCCCCCTCCTCGTCGAGCACATAGGCGATGCCGCCCGACATGCCGGCCGCGAAGTTGCGCCCGGTGGGGCCGATCACAACCACGATGCCTCCCGTCATGTACTCGCAGCCGTGGTCGCCCGTGCCTTCGACGACCGCGATGGCGCCCGAGTTGCGCACCGCGAAACGCTCGCCGGCGACGCCGCGAAAGTAGCACTCACCCGCGATGGCGCCGTACATGACGGTGTTGCCGACGATCATCGACTCTTCCGGCACCAGTTTGGTGGCGGCGGCCGGCGGATAGATGATGAGCTTGCCGCCCGACAGACCCTTGCCGACATAGTCGTTGGCGACGCCTTCGAGCTCCAGCGTCACGCCGTTGGCCAGCCAGGCGCCGAAACTCTGCCCGGCGGTGCCCTCGAGCTTCACTTGAATCGTCCCCTCGCGCAGGCCGCGGTGGCCGTAGCGCTTGGCGATGACCCCCGACAGCATGGCGCCGGTCGACCGGTCCGTGTTGGCGATCGGCATCGTGAAGGAGACCGGCGTGCCCGTGTCCAGCGCATCCTTGGTCCGCTCGATCAGCGTAATGTCGAGCACCTTGCCGAGGCTATGATCCTGCGACTCCGCGTGACGGATTGCATCGCCCTCAACGGCCTGCGGCTTGTGGAACAGCTTCGAGAAATCGAGGCCCTTGGCCTTCCAATGATCGACCGCACGCTCGCGGTCGAGCATCTGCATCTGCCCCACCATCTCTTCGACGCGGCGGTAGCCCATCTTGGCCATGTATTCGCGCACCTCTTCGGCGACGAAGAAGAAGTAGTTGATGACATGCTCCGGCAGGCCGACGAACCGGCGGCGCAGCACGGGATCCTGGGTGGCGACGCCGACCGGGCAGGTGTTGAGATGGCACTTGCGCATCATGATGCA
>JAYVMK010000601.1:0-2637 GCA_043758995.1 Lichenibacterium sp.
GTCGCGGTCGAGACGCTCGATGGGCGTATTCGCTTCACTGTCTCGGACACGGGCCCCGGCGTGCCGCACGACCGGCGCGAGGCCATCTTCGACGAGTTCGAACAGGCCGATTCGACCACCACGAGGCAGCATGGGGGCACGGGCCTTGGCCTTGCCATCTCGCGTCGCATCGTCGACCTCATGGGCGGACGCTTGACGCTCGCCGACCGTACCGGCGGAGGGTCGGTCTTCGGTTTCGACATCGCCTTGCCCTCCGTCGCGGACCAACCGCGTCGCGCGAGGCCCGATATGACCGGACAGACGGTGCTGATTGCCGCCGCTTCGGCCTTCCAGGCTCCCTATCTGGCGGCGCAGCTCGATGCCTATGGGGCCAATGTCGTCGTGGCGGATCGCATTGACCGCGCCCTGGCTTGGCTCCGCGGCACCAATGTCCCGAGCGTCCTCGTGGTCGATTGCGCGCTCGGTGAGATCGCCGCGGAGCGTCTCGCCGAGGCGGCCGCGGACGTCGGCGTGCCGCGCTCCTTCCTTCTGTTTTCGCCTTATGAGCGCCGCGCTTTCGGGCAGAAGCTCGTCGCCGGCTACGAAGGGTGGCTGGTCAAGCCTGTGCGCGGCGCTTCGCTGGCGTCCCGCCTGTCGGGCGTCGCACCGTCTCCGGCGTTGCGACCCGCTCCGGCCGTTCCCGGTCTTGGCAGACCCACGCGCGGCTTTCGCGTCCTTCTGGCCGAAGACAACGAGATCAACACGCTCGTCGCCATGCACGTGCTCGGGCGGCTCGGTGCTCAGGTGGTCCACGCGTCGGACGGCGGATCCGCTCTGGCGCTAGCCCTGGCGGCAATGAGGGGGGAGATTCCAGCCTTCGATTCTATCCTGATGGACGTTTCCATGCCGATCCATGATGGGCTCGACGTCACGCAACGCATCAGGACCGCCGAGGCCCAGGAGGGCAGTGACCGCGTCCGCATCGTCGCGCTCACCGCCTATGCCTTCAAGGACGATCACGATCGTTGCCTCGCGGCCGGCATGGATGCCGTGGCGACCAAACCGCTCCATATCGCAAGCCTGGACGCGGCGCTTCGCCCGGACTTTGCGCCTCCGGATCAGCGTGCCGCGGGCTGATCGATCGAGCGCGGTTAAGCCTCGTCCGGCGTGTCGAACACGTGCATAGCTCGTCGCATCGTAAGACGAGACGCGCAAATGATCGCTTCACCCTTGGCGCGGCGAGCTCTCTCGGCTCTGGCGACGGCTGCGGCCTGCACCTTCGCAGCCTGGATCATCGTCGATACGCTCCGTGCCATCGTGCCGCTCTGGTCGCCGCTCCCCTGGTTCGACGAGTGGGCCACGGTGGGGCTGCTCGACGCTTGGCAATCAGGCACGATGTCGGCCGGCGAGGCGCTGTTCTCGCAGCACAATGAACACCGCATCCTGGTGCCGCGGCTCGTCTTCCTCGTCGATGATCTTCTGCTCAAGGGTGGCGGGCAGTTCAGCTTCGTCTGCATCATGCTGGTCCAAGCCGCACATGCCGGCCTTTTCGCGGCCGCCCTGTCTCGCTCAAGGCAGTCGGGGCAGTGGGCATTGGCTGCCGTTGTCCTGGCGCTCATGTTCAGCCTGCGCCAGGTCGAGAACCTCTCCTCGGCGTTTCAGGTGCAATTCGTCGGCGTCTTCGCCGGAGCGACGCTGGCCTTCATGCTGTTCGCCGTGGTGATCAAACGGCTGCGCTGCGGCCTGTCGATCGCGACCCCGCTGCTGGGCAGTTTCGCCGCGGCGCTGCTGACCAGTTTCACCATGGCCAATGGTCTAGTGACTGGATTCGTTCTCGTCGCGATGGGTCTGGCGGCTCGGATCCGTTGGCCCGTCATCCTCGCCTGCGCGGTCTGGGCCTGTCTTCTGGCCCTGGTCTACTTGCATGGATACGAGCCGGTTGACCATCACACCCGACCATTGGAGAGCCTGCGCCATCCCGTCGGGATCCTGCTCTATGTCGCGACCTACCTCGGCAGTGTCGTTTCGACTTCCGACATCCCGACGGCTGCGACGGCCGGGATCGTCGGCCTTGCAGCGACCGCGGCTGCCGTGGGAAGGACCGTCATCAAGCGTGGCGAACGGCCGAACTCGCTAGCGATGGTGGCCGTCATGCTGTTCGGCGGCGCGTCCGCCCTCATCACCGCATCTGGACGCCTGGGGTTCGGCATCGAACAGGCCCTGTCCAGCCGGTACACGACAGGGTCCATCGCGTTCTGGGCCGCCCAGCTCACCTATTGGTGGATGGATCCGCCGGCCTGGCCGTCGCATCGGGTCGGGATCGCGGCGATGCGGGCGGCCGTCGTCGTGGTCGGGACTGGCCTGTGCTTCGCCATGGTCGGAGCCCAACGCTGGGCCAGGTCATCGCTGGCCGAGCAAAGCTTCGCTCAGAGAGACAGCGCCGATCTGCTCATGCTGGGGCTCGATGATCCCAAAGTGGTGGAGCGTGCCGCCTGGGGCGACCAGGGCGTCCAGCAGTTGCTCCCTATGCTCCAGAGGAACGCAATATCTATCTTCGCTACCTCGGACTTCGAATCGCTGGGCCGGCCGGTCACCGAGCGCGGAGCGATCGCCGAGCCGGACCGCTGTGGGGGAGAGTTGGGCATTGCCGTCGCCGAC
>JAYVMK010000602.1:0-3741 GCA_043758995.1 Lichenibacterium sp.
TTCCTCGACGGCGATCTCGTCGAACGGGTTCATGGCCATCTTGACGTTGGCGAGATCGACCCCGGAGCCGTCCGGCTTGACGCGGATCTTCACGTTGTAGTCGACGACCCGCTTGACGGGCACCAGGATCTTCATCGCGCACTTTGTCCGTCGAACGGCTTCCGCGCGTCTCGTCTCCGCCGCGGTGCCAGCTTCCCCATGGGTCAAGTGCTAAAGCTGGGGTTTCCCATAGTCAACGCGCGCCAGGCGCACAGCGCGACAGGGCATCGTCCGCCCGGGCGAGCCGCAACTGACCGGGTCGGCAGAGCAACAGGCCGGCAAATCCGTCCCGCCGGGCGGCGTCGCGGCGGCGCACCAGCGCGGACGCGTCCCCGTCCGGCGCCGCCTCGAAGGCCGGAACACCGCAGGCCGCAGAGGCCGCGAGAAGCATCGTCCTGGCGACGCGGCAGGGCTCACTCTCCGCATCGGCGGCACCGAGATCTGCCGCCAGCGTAGCCGGATCCCAAAGCAGCGCCGCGAGGCGCGATCGGGCTCGTGCGAGGCCGGGTAGCGCCAAGAGGCCCGCTCCCGTATCGGCCGGCGCCGCCACGATGCGGGTCGCCCCGGCCTCGAGGCCGTGCTCGGCCTCGCGCACCGCCAGCTTGGCGCCGAGTCGCTCGATCGCGGCTGGGCCGACAGCGTCGGGCAGCAGGACGGCA
This sequence comes from Lichenibacterium sp., assembly GCA_043758995.1. Lineage (GTDB taxonomy): Bacteria > Pseudomonadota > Alphaproteobacteria > Rhizobiales > Beijerinckiaceae > Lichenihabitans. Next base: position 699 of record JAYVMK010000602.1, read on the forward strand.
TCGGGCGCCCCCGCCATGACGGCATCGAGATCGTCGTCGACGAGGCCGCTCGCCAATCCGGCGAGACGGACCATGCGGCCGGGCGGGGAAGCCATCCGTCCTGTCTGGAGCAGAGCCGCGAGCGCCGCCGCGCGCCGCCCCGGACGGGACGAGGGCGGACCCGCGAGGTTGAAGACGAACGCGTCGGCCCCTGCCGCGAGGGCCTGGGTGACGGCGTCGGGGTCGTCGCAGGGCACGATCAGCGCCATCCGCACGATGGGTCTCCGGGGCTCCGAGTTGACGCTCGAAGAGGGGCGAGGCACAGGAAGGCCCCGGCCGGGATGGCCGGCTGGTCCCATCCCGACACAGAGGCATGATGAGCGTCGGCGATCCAGCGGAAACCGTCCTAGCCCGCCCGTCAAGCGACGTGGCAGCGGCATCTGTACGGCCGTCGAACCTGCCTCCCGTCGCGCGGCGTCTCGCCCTTGCCGTGGCGGCGCTGATGGGCTTCGTCCTGCCGGTTCTCATGGTGGTGGCCAACAAATCCGCGCCGGCCGTCCTCGGCGTCGCGGCCGTGGCGGCCCATGCGGCCGTGCTCCTCGCCGGACGCGGGTCGGATCTCGCGTCGCGGTACCGCGGGCTCGTTCGGTCGCCCCTGGTTCTCCTGACCGCCGCCATCCTGGTCCTGCTGGTGCTGAGCGGCGCCTGGAGCATCGACAGGCATCTCACGACACGAGGGCTGATCGAAGGCGTACCGGAACTCGTCTTCCTGCTCGGTCTCGCGGCCGCCTGGCCGCTGGTCGCCGGCCGCGGCGACGCGCGATGGCTCATGGCCGGCATCGTTGTGGCGGGCCTGCTGATCCTCTTCGAACATGTCTCCGGCATGCCGCTGCACGCCCTGGTGCGGGCGCGCGGCGAGGCCTGGGACCTCAAGCGCAGCGCCGTACCTCCCCTGCTGCTGTTCTGGCCCGCCATCGCCATGGCTTGGCCGCAGCGGCGCTTCGCTCTGGTTGCGGGCATGACGGCCGCGGTCGCCATCGGTATCGCGGCCGCGCATTCGGGTGCGCCGGGCGCCGCGCTGGCGCTCGGCATCGCGATCTTCGCCCTGGCTCTGGCGGCGCCGCGACTCGCGCTCGGCCTCACGGGCGTCGGTCTTGCGGTCCTGATCGTCTGCGCGCCCTGGACCGGCTCGATCCTCACCCGCGCCCTGCCCCCGGATGCGCGGCAGGAGTTGCGCGAGGAACATGCCGAGCATCGCCTCGCCATCTGGAGCGCCTTCGAACATCGGGGCTTCGACCGGCCCTGGCTCGGCCACGGCTTCAACGCCAGTTTCAGCGTCGCCGCGGCCCCCCGGCCGGATGGCAGCGCGCCGCCGGCCGAGAGCTCTCGCATCGTCGGATTCCATCCGCACGACGTGATGCTGCAGTTCTGGATCGAGCTCGGTGCGCTCGGCCTCGCGGCGGCCGCCGTGGCCTTCGCCTTCATGGTCGGACGACTCACGCACCACCGCGGTCCGGCCCTGGCGGCCCGGCTCGGTCTGCTCGTCGGCGTCCTCGGCGTCGGCCTCGTGGGCCTCAGCGCCTGGCAGCCCTGGTGGATCGCCTGCGTCGGTGCCGCAATTCTGTGGTTCGACCGCGCCGACCGGGTCGCCTGACGCTCAGGCCGGCGCCTTCCAGGGGAACGTCCACGTCTCCGTCAGCGCCTTGTTGCCGGACTTGAGGAAGGCGCGCAGGTCGGTGCTCTGGCCGGGGGGCAATTCGACGTCGATGGCGGCACGAAAGCCGTTGATGTGGGGATTCGGCACCAGGAAGCTTCGGGTGATGTGACCGTTGGTGGAGGTGGGCACCACCTGCACGAGCGATGGATCGGTGGCGTAATAGGCGAGATCGCCCCCGGAGAAATCGATGATGAAGCGGCGCGAGCCCGGCGCGGCCACTTCCTTGGAGCCCAGCGCGCGCGCCTGGGTCTGGTAGGTCTTGACGACCCGGCCGCCCGGCGACAGCCGTCCGAGGTTGAGGCTGGCCGTGATCGTGTAATTGACCACGACGGGCTTGCCGACCTCGAGAGCCGCATTGGGCACCCAGGAGGCCACGACATTGTCGTTGGTCTCGTCCTGGGTCGGCAGTTCGACGAGTTCGACCCGTCCGTCGCCCCAGTCCCCCTTCGGCTCGATCCAGTAGGACGGGCGCAGCTCGTAGCCGAGATCGAGGTCCTGGTAGTCCTCGAAGACCCGGTCGCGCTGCAGCAGGCCGAAGCCCTGGACGCCCTTGTCGAGAAAGGCCGAGACCTCCGGCTGCATCGGGTTGCGCAGCGGCCGCCAGATCCATTCGCCGGTGCTGGAGTGAATCAGCAGGCCATCGGAATCGTGCAATTCGGGGCGGAAGTCGTCGGAGAAGCGGCGGTCGTTCTGACTGGTGAAGAACATGGAGGTCAGCGGCGCCAGCCCGAGTTTGAAGTCGGCGCGGCGGGGGAACAGCGTCGCCGAAACCTCCATCACGGTCTCGGCTCCGGGATAGAGGTCGAAGCGGTAGGCTCCCGTCACCGAAGCGCCGTCGAGCAGCGCGAGGATCGTCACGCGCTCCGCCAGCGGGCCTGGCGTCTCGATCCAGAACTCCCGGAAGAAGGGGAATTCCTCGCCGGGCGCACCCGCCCCGACCGCGATGCCGCGGGCCGAGAGGCCGTAGCGCTGCTTGCGGCCGAGAAAGCGGAAATAGGAAGCGCCCAGGAAGGCCGCCACTTCGTCGAGCACCTCGGGCCGGTTCAGCGGCGAGAGCAACCGGAAGCCCGCAAAACCGAGGTTCAACGGCAGCGGCTTGTCGATTTTGTTGCGGCCGTAGTCGAAGAGGTTCGCCGCATAGGGCACCGGCGTGGCGATGCCGTCGCGCACCACGTTCACCGTCACGGGCCTCGGATAGATGTGGCCGAGGTGGAACATCTCCATGCGGTACGGCCCGCCCTCGCTGCCGAGCAGGGCCTTGTCGCGGCGGAAGCGGATGTCGCGCCACGAGTCGAAATCGAGCTTGGCGAGCGCCTCGGGCAGCGGCGGCGGATTGGCCTCGAAGGG
>JAYVMK010000603.1:0-6452 GCA_043758995.1 Lichenibacterium sp.
CTCGGTCGGCAAGTTCCCCTACACGGCCAACGGCCGCGCACGCGCCACACGCCATACCGACGGCTTCGTCAAGGTGCTGGCCCATGCCGAGACCGACCGCGTTCTCGGTGTGCACATCATCTCCTCGGTCGCCGGCGAGTTGATCCAGGAATGTTCGGTACTGATGGAGTTCGGCGGCTCGGCGGAGGATCTCGCCCGCACCTGCCATGCTCATCCGACCATGTCGGAAGCCGTCAAGGAAGCCGCCATGGCGGTCGACAAGCGCGCCATCCACGTCTGAGCGGCCACGGCTCGGCTTCAGCCCCTCCACCGCCCTTCGGGCGGTCGCCCTCCCCCGCTTCGCGAGGGAGGAACCACGCGGAAAGTGCCGGGGCAGTCTTCCCCCGAACCGCGGCGAGAGGAGGCCGGATGCAACGGCTTGGATCGAGCCCGCAGGCCTGACGCCAGCCGTGTCTACATCTTCTGCGGCACCGCGATGCCGAGCATCCACAGGGCCTTCGTCAGGACCTGATGGGCGAGGCCGCAAAGCGCGAGGCGCGAGGCGCGCAGCGCTGCGTCCTCGGCGGCGAGGACGGGGCATTCGGTATAGAAGCGGCTGAAGGCCTGAGCCACCGCGAAGGCGAAGTCGGCGATCTCGTTTGGCGCATAGCCGGCCGACGCGGCGGCAACGGCGGTCGGCAGCCGCAGGCAGGCCATGGCCAGCGCCCGCTCGGCCGGGTGGCCGAGGGCGATGGTGGAAGGGCTGAGACCGGCCGCCGCCGCCTTGACCCCGATGGCGCCGATCCTGACGCAGGCATATTGGATATAGGGGCCGGTATTGCCCTCGAAGGACATCATCCGGTCGAGGTTGAAGCTGTAGCCCGACAGGCGCAGCGTCGACAGATCCGCCCATTTCACCGCCGCCAGGCCGACCTGTTCGGCCAGGAGGTCGGGGTCGATGGTGGGCTCGACGCGCTGGCGGGCTTTGTCGACGGCCTCCGCCAGCAGGTCGCGCAGCCGCGCCACCCCGCCCTCGCGCGTCCGGTAGGGCTTGCCGTCGACGCCGTTCACCGTGCCGAAGCCGACATGGATCATCTCGACGCCGGGCGCGAGGCCGCAGCGCCGCGCCGCCCGGAACACCTGCTTGAAATGCAGCGACTGGCGCTCGTCGACCACATAGACGTAGCGCTTGCAGCGGCTGGTCACAGGATCGGCGGCCCGCGCCGCGATCGTGGCCATGTCGGTCGTAGCATAGGTGGCGGCGCCGTCGGACTTGGCCAGGATCAGCGGCGGTAGCGGCTTGGAATCCTCGGGTTCGGCGACGTCGATGACCAGCGCCCCGTCGCTCTCGTAGGCGAGGCCGCGTCCGACGAGGTTCGGCACCAGCGCATCGACGGTCGGCTGGGCGTCGCTCTCGCCGAGGAAGAGATCGAAGCGCGTTCCCAGCCGGTCGATGTCGCGCCGCTGGTCGGCCAGGGAGGCCGCCCGCAGCGCCGCCCAGTCGGCATAGGCGGCGGCATCGCCGGATTGCAACGCCGCCGTCAGCGCCCGCGCCTCCGCCATCCGCTCCGGATCGGCCTTGCAGGCCGCCGAAGCCTCGGGATAGAGCCGCTCCATCTCGTCGACGCCGATGATCTCGCCGACGGTCCCCGGCGCGCGCTCGGGATGCGCCCGGCGTGCCGCGCCGATGAGCATGCCCATCTGCAGGCCCCAGTCGCCGAGATGGATGTCGGAGGTGACGCTGATCCCCTGCGCGGCGAAGATGCGGGACAGGGCTTCGCCGATCACCAGCGAGCGCAGATGCCCGACATGCAGGGGCTTGGCGACATTGGGGCCGCCGAAGTCGAGCAACACCGGAGCGGCATCGCTCTGCGGAATGCCGAGCGTCGGCGAGGTGGCCTGAGCCCGTGCCCGGGCGGTGACGAAATCATCCGCGAGGCGGAGGTTGAGGAAGCCGGGACCGGCGACCTCGACGCTGGCGAATTCCGGATTCGCTTGGAGAAGGGCGGCGACCGCCGACGCGAGATCGCGCGGGTTGCGCTTCGCCGTCTTGCCGAGGGCCATGGCGGCATTGCACTGGAAGTCACCGAATTCGGGCTTGCCGGCCGGCACGCAGCGCACAGCCTCGGTCGGCAGGTCGGCTTCCGCAAAGGCGCGCCGGAGCAGGTCGTCGACCCGGCCCATCACGGTATCCACCATAACCCCACTCCAACCTCGGCCCGCCGTCTCGACCCGTGTCTTAGAAGCAGGATCGGGCAGGATCAAATTCTGCGGGGCCGATGGCCCGGCATCGTCACTGCCAGCATAGCGAAGCAGCAACCAGGCCGGGCCTGAGCGACAATGTCATCCAGCGTCTCGGGCGCAGATCATCCTGAGAGTTTGGGCTGGGCCGCTTCGTCGCCACGCTCCACGCAGTGACGCGGTGTGGTTCGCGGCGCCTTGCCGGGGGTAGGGCCCCCTAGCGCCCCAGGATGCCCGGAAGGTCGAGCCCCTTGTCACGGGCGCAGGCGAGCGCATCCTCGTAGCCGGCATCGGCGTGGCGCATGACGCCGGTCGCGGGATCGTTCCACAAGACGCGCTCGAGCCGCGCCGCCGCCTCGGGCGTGCCGTCGGCCACCACCACCATGCCGGCATGTTGCGAGAAGCCCATGCCGACACCGCCGCCATGATGCAGCGACACCCAGGTGGCGCCGGAGGCGCAATTGAGCAGCGCGTTCAGCAGCGGCCAGTCCGAGACCGCGTCCGAACCGTCGCGCATCGCCTCGGTCTCGCGGTTGGGCGAGGCGACGGAGCCTGAGTCGAGGTGGTCGCGGCCGATCACGACGGGCGCCTTCAGCTCACCCCGCGCCACCATCTCGTTGAAGGCGAGGCCGAGCCGATGCCGGTCGCCGAGGCCGACCCAGCAGATGCGCGCCGGCAGCCCTTGGAAGCGGATGCGCTTCGCCGCCATGTCGAGCCAATTGTGGAGATGCGCGTCCTGCGGCATCAGCTCCTTCACCTTGGCATCGGTGCGATAGATGTCCTCCGGGTCGCCCGACAGGGCGCACCAGCGGAAGGGCCCGACGCCGCGGCAGAAGAGCGGCCGGATATAGGCCGGGACGAAGCCGGGGAAGCTGAAGGCGTCGGCGACACCCTCCTCCAGCGCCATCTGGCGGATGTTGTTGCCGTAGTCGACGGTCGGCACGCCGGCGCGGTGGAAGTCCAGCATGGCGCGGACATGGGTAGCCATGGACCGTTTGGCGGCCGACGAGACCGCGGCGGGGTCGCGGGTGCGCCGGTCTTCCCACTCCGCCACGCTCCAGCCCTGCGGCAGGTAGCCATTGACGGGATCATGGGCGGAGGTCTGGTCGGTGACGCAGTCGGGACGAATGCCGCGGCGGTAGATCTCGGGAAAGACCTCGGCAGCGTTGCCGAGAAGCGCGATCGACACCGGCTTGCCGTCGGCCTTGGCGCGGTCGAGCATGGCCAGAGCATCGTCGAGGTCCTTCGCCTGGACATCGACATAGCCGGTGCGGAGGCGGAACTCGATGGAGCTCGGACGGCATTCGACGGCGAGGCAGGAAGCGCCCGCCATGGTGGCGGCGAGAGGCTGCGCGCCGCCCATGCCGCCGAGGCCGGCCGTCAGGATCCAGCGCCCCGCCAGCGAACCACCGTAATGCTGGCGGCCCATCTCGACGAAGGTCTCGTAGGTGCCCTGCACGATGCCCTGGGTGCCGATGTAGATCCAGGATCCGGCCGTCATCTGGCCGTACATCATCAGCCCCTTGCGATCGAGTTCGCTGAAATGCTCCCAGGTGGCCCAGCGCGGCACGAGGTTGGAGTTGGCGATGAGCACGCGAGGCGCATCGGCATGGGTGCGGAAGACCCCGACCGGTTTGCCCGACTGGACCAGCAGCGTGCGGTCGGCGTCGAGATCGCGCAGGGCGTGGACGATGCGGTCGAAACTGTCCCAATCGCGCGCCGCACGGCCGATGCCGCCGTAGACCACGAGCTCGCCGGGCTTTTCGGCCACGTCGGGGTCGAGGTTGTTCATCAGCATGCGCAGCGGTGCCTCGGTCAGCCAGGACTTGGCCGAGAGTTCAGTGCCGCGCGGGCTGCGGATCGTGCGGGTATTGTCGAGGCGGGACATCGGCGTCTCCTGGCCGGTGAAGGGATCCGGCGATCAGCGAAGCTGATGCAAGTTGTATATACAAGCTCGGAGAGAGGCAACGCGGCCTTGGGGTTCAGGCCTGCTCGGGAGCACCCCAGGCGACGCAAGCCGCATGGCCCGCGATGCCGCAGTGCCAGACCGCGTCGAAGTCCGACAGACTCGATGCGACCGGGCCGGTGCCGCCGACCCGCGGGCGGCGAGCGTCGTCGGACAGGACCGAAAACCCGTCGAGGCCCGCCGTGATGCCGCGCCCCTCCGCCTTCAGCAGGGCCTCCTTGGCGGTCCAGACGGCGTAGAAAAGAGCGGCGCGCTGCTGGTCGTCGGGCGCCGCGTCGATCCGGCGGACGTCCTCGGCGCCCAGCACCATGCGACCGAGGGGGCGCCAGTCCCAGTCGGGTCGCAGGACCTCGATGTCGACCCCGACCCGTCTTCGGCGCGACCAGACGATCAGAGCGTGATCGCCGCTATGGGCGACGTTGAAGTCGAGGGGCGGAAGGCCCGGCTTCGCCAAGGCTGGCCGGCCGCGTTCGGACCGGGTGAAGGCGAGGCTCTCCGCCGGTCGGCCGAGTTGGGCGGCGAGGACCTGCCGCAGGGCCGCGCGGGTGGCGGCGGAGCGGGTGGCATCGCCCGGCTGCCGAAAGGCCGATGCGACCGCGCGCTCCTCCGTCGAGAGGACATCGAACATCGGATCGGTGAGCGCGAGGCCGAAGTCGAGATCCACCCGCACAACGTGGATATCGTCCGGCACGTCGCGTCCGAGTTCGACGGCGTGGACCGCCGGACTCATATCGGTTTCGACGAGGGGATTAGGGTGAGATCCGAGGGGCCGCACCCGGCCCGGAGACACTGCCATCACGCCTCCAGCCCGACGAGGCGCCGGATCGCCGATGGGGACTGGCCGTCCCGCCGCAGATCGCGCAGCGTCGGCGCGCTGCGGCTCTTCGAGAGTTTGTGGCCCACGGGATCGAGAACGAGGCGGTGGTGATGATAGAGCGGAGCCGGGAGGCCGAGAAGCTCCTGCAACAAGCGATGTAGCCCGGTGGCATGAAACAGGTCGCGTCCTCTCACCACATCCGTAATGCCTTGCGCGGCATCGTCGACCACGACCGACAGATGGTAGGTCGTCGGCACCTCGCGCCGGGCCAGCATGACGTCGCCCCAGGCGGCGGGATCGGCCACGACGTCGCGAGCGCCCGAGCCTTCGCCGGCTTCGCACCAGAGCAGCCGACGCGGCACCTCCGCCAGCGCCCGTTCCATGTCGAGCCGCAGGACCGCCGGCCGGCCCTCGGACAAGCGCCGCGCCCGCTCGGCCGGGGCGAGATGGCGGCAGGTGCCGGGATAAAGCGGGCCGCCGTCGGGATCGACGAGCTGCGGCAGGCCGGTGACGAGCGCCCGGGCGGCACTCGCCGCCTGCACGGCGCCACGGGTGCAGAAACAGGGAAACACGAGGTCGCGCCGCGCGAGCTCGTCCAAGGCGGCCCGGTAGACGGGGAAATGCTCCGCCTGCCGCCGCGGCGCCCCTGCCCATGCGACGCCGAGCCAATGAAGGTCCTCGACGATGGCGGCCGCGAAGTCTTCCCGGCAGCGCTCGCGATCGATATCCTCGAGTCGCAGCAGCAGGATGCCCTCTGCCGCACGGGCGAGGTCGTGGTTCAGCAGCGCCGACAGAGCGTGGCCGAGATGCAGCAGGCCGTTGGGCGAGGGCGCGAATCGGAACATTCGGCGCGTGGCCCTCTGTTGATCCGCCTCACCCATCCTGCGATGCCGCCCCGCCTCGACGCCGTCCCGGCGCGTGACGTTCGCATGCCGGACCCGGGTCGGTCATGGAAGAAATGACGGAGGACCCGGCCTTGCCGCACCGGATCGACGGCGAGGACGATCTCGATCAGGCGCTGGCCGCCCTCGCGGTGCGGGACCCGGACTTCGTGGCGCAATGTCTCGCGGTCGCGGGCCGGCCGCCGCTGCGCCGACGCGCCGCGGGGTTCGAAGGGCTCGCCGCCATGGTGGTATCCCAGCAGGTCTCGACGGCCAGCGCCGCCGCGATCTTCGCCCGGCTTCGCGCCACCCTCGATCCGTTCGACGCTCCGACGCTTCTCGAAGCATCCGAGGCGAGCCTGCGCACCGCGGGACTGTCGGCCGGCAAGGTTCTGACCCTGCGTGCCGTCGCGACGGCGATCGGCAACGGCACGCTATGCCTCGAAGCGCTGGCGGGCCTGCCGGCCGACGAGGCCGCTGCCAGACTCACAGCCCTCCGGGGCGTCGGTCCCTGGACGGCGCAGCTCTATCTCCTCTCCTGCCTCGGCCATGCCGATGCCTGGCCGCC
>JAYVMK010000604.1:0-2285 GCA_043758995.1 Lichenibacterium sp.
CCGATGATCCTCCGCACCTCGACCTAGACTTCTCTCACGGCCTGATCGATGGCAGGCGAGCGCACCCGGAGCTGCGGCAGCTCTTTGCACGTCGCTAGGACATGGTTCCCGTCATCATCGAGCACAAACAGCACCCGATAGCTCAGCATATCGAGCGCGAACGGCAAGTCGGCCTTCGTCTTCAGCACTTGTTGCATGCGTCAAGATTTCGGTCGCAGAAGTGTCGCTTTAACCGACGCTTGTGCGACAGCCTGAAAACTCAGAACGGCGTTCGCCGGGCCGCTATGACGGATCCGGTGGAAAGCAGACCGGCCCCTCTGGATCGCGATCAGGCCGAAGGAGACCTTCGACTTCGTCGTGAGGGAATTCGCTCTGCAGATCGACCGCAAGGGTTCACGTGGGCTGACGACTGACGAGCCGACGAGGGTCAACGTCTCACTATCCGCCGCTCGAGGCCAGAAGGGTGAGGTCCAGATGATTGGGTGGACCGCGCCGAGAGCGTGACCTACCATCCGTCGCCACCGGGGCTCATCGACAGCCTCCGCCCGACGAACCCAGTTTGTCACCGGGCCGCCGTGACGGATCGTATCGTCAGAATGTGGAGTATTTCGGCGTCGTGCAGCCGCCGCAGACGTGCGGCCAGGACCAGTCGGCGACCTTGCCCTTGTTGGCCTCCACATAGGGGCTCCAGGGTTTCGGGGGGAGCGCCGCGCTCTGGTACACGATGCTGAACTGGCCGTTGCTCTGGATCTCGCCAATCATCACGGGCTTTGCCATGTGATGGTTCGGCAGCATCGTCACCTCAACCCCCGACGGCGACTTGAACTTCTGTCCGATCATCGCCTGGCGCACAGCCGCGACATCCGTCGTGCCGGCCTGCTCTACGGCCTGTGTCCACATGTGGAACAGGATCTAGGCCGATTCCATCGGATCGTTGGTGACGTTGTCGGGCTTCTTGGAATAGGCGCGCCACTTGGCGATGAAAGCTTTGTTCTCGGGCGTATCGACGGACTGGAAGTAGCTCCAGGCCGCGAGGTGGCCGACCAGCGGCTTGGTATCGACGCCGGCCAGTTCCTCCTCGCCCACCGAAAAGGCGATCACCGGGATGTCGGTCGCCTTCACGCCCTGGTTGCCGAGTTCCTTGTAGAAGGAAACGTTGGCGTCACCGTTGACGGTCGAGACCACGGCGGTCTTCTTGCCGGCCGAGCCGAAGGCCTTGATTTTGCCGACTTCGGTCTGCCAGTCGGAGAAGCCGAACGGCGTGTAGTTCTCCGCGATGTCTTCGTCAGCCACGCCCTTCGTCTTGAGGAAGGCGCGGATGATCTTGTTGCTCGTGCGCGGGTAGACGTAATCCGTGCCCTCGAGCACGAAGCGTTTCACGCTGCCGCCCTCCGGGCTAATGAGGTATTCGACTGCCGGGATCGCCTTGTTGTCGGGCACGGAGCTGCCGTAGAACACGTTGTAGGAATCTTCCTCGCCCTCATATTCCAGCGGGTAGAAGAGCAGGCCGTTCAACTCCTCGAAGACCGGCAGCACGGATTTGCGGGACACCGAGGTCCAGCACCCGAACACGGCTGCGACCTTGTCCTGGCTGATCAACTCGCGTGCCTTTTCGGCGAAGAGCGGCCAGTTCGACGCCGGATCGACCACCACGGGCTCGATCTGCTTGCCCAGGAGCCCGCCTTTCGCGTTGATCTCGGCAATCTGCATCAGCATGACGTCCTTCAGGATCGTCTCGCTGATCGCCATCGTGCCCGACAGCGAGTGTAGAATCCCCACCTTGATCGTATCGTCGGCCGCCAGCGCATAACCTGCTGTCGTCCACACCATGGCCGAGGCGAGAAGCCCCTTCAGCCAAGACCTGCGTGCCATCGCCATTGTCCGCTCCTTCTGCTGCCTGGAGTAGAGCCGCCTGAAACGTGCGGCCCTTCGAGGTCTGCGCAGGCTGGCACGGCGATGCGAGGCCGCTGAGAGCCAAGCTCGATTGATGGTATGGGTCCATCAGCCGATGAACACGGCGGCGCGCCAACAGGACGTCTGCCTCGCTACGGCGCAAGCCGCGCAGGTCACGGTCCCCATGTGCCGGAGTCATGTGCGGCAGTGCTCGTCAGGGGGCCACCGTGGGTCCAGTTGCGGCGGAATTCATCGGGCCAGCGGCATTGCTTCGTTGCGCCGGCGCGACCCGGAACTAGGATCGTCTCGACCTAAGCGCCCGCAGGACTGTCACCAGAGAAGCCGATGCAAGTGCCCGTGCTGCTGGACCGATCCAGTGGCGATGCCCTGAC
>JAYVMK010000605.1:0-5454 GCA_043758995.1 Lichenibacterium sp.
CGGGCGTCGGATTGCGGGTCGGCGGTGCCGATGTCGGCGAGGATCTCGCCCGACGCATTGTCGATCACCACCAGGGCGCCCGACACGGCGGGGCCGAACCGCGCGACGAGACGCAACACCAGCGGCTCGAGCCGGGCCTGGAGATCGGCGTCGAGAGCGAGGCGGATCCGGACACTTCCGGGGGAAGCGGCCCGGGCCTCCCCGGCGGCGTGGAACGCCAGGGCCGGCAAGGGTTTGCGGTGCTCCGGGACCGGTTCGGCCTTGGCGGCCGCGACCTCCAAGGCAGAGGCTAGGCCAAGCGTCGCGGCACGGTCGAGCACCCTGTCCCGCGCCGGCCGGGCGCGAGCGGCGAAGCGATCCGGCCGCCGGTGTCCAGGCGCCTGGGGCAGGGCGACGAGCAGCGCCGATTCGGCCAGGGTAAGGCGTCCCGGCTCGTGGCCGAACCAGGCGAGGCTTGCGGCTCGAACGCCCTGGATATTGCCCCCGTAAGGGGCGAGGCGGAGATAGAGGTCGAGGATCGCGGGTTTGCCGAAGCGTCGCTCGAGCGCCAGCGCCCGGATCGCTTGAGACGCCTTGGCCTTCAGCGAGCGGGGCCGGGGCGCGATCAGCCGCGCGACCTGCATCGACAGGGTGGAGGCCCCCGACGCGATGCGGCGGTTCCAAGCCCATTGCGCGGCGGCGCGCAGGACGGCGCGGGGATCGACACCGCAATGTTCGGCGAAGCGTCCGTCCTCGACGGCGAGAAGCAGCGTGGTGAAGTGCGGGTCGACGTCGGTCGCCGAGACCGGCAGCGACCATCGCCCGGCCGGCGTGGCGAAGGCCCGAAGCAGCCGACCGTTGCGATCCACCACCAGAGTCGAGGCCGGGGGCGGAACGAGGTTCGCGGCGGCGCGACGCACCGCCCTGTCGAGGGCCGCGACTCCGCCGAAGATCAATGCCGCCAGCGCCAGCGCCGCGACGAAGACCGTCGAGCGACGCCGGAGAGTCGTCGCCGCCTTTGGATCAGGAGCGGTAGTCGCCGTTGATCTCGACATAGAGCTTGGTCAGGTCGCAGGTCCAGACGGTCGCACGACCCGAGCCTAGGCCGATCTCGACCCGGATGTCGATGGTCTGACCCCGCATGTAGGCCGTGGTCGCGGCCTCGTCGTAGGCGGGGTCGCGCAGCCCGTCGGCGGCGACGCGGATGGGCCCGAACCAGATGGCGAGCCGATCGCGGTCGGCCGCCTCGCCGGCCTTGCCGACCGCCATGACGACGCGTCCCCAGTTGGCGTCCTCGCCCGCGACCGCGGTCTTCACCAGCGGCGAATTGGCGATCGATAGCGCGATGCGCTTCGCCGCGGCATCCGAATCGGCGCCTTCCACCGTGACGGAGACGAATTTGCGCGCGCCCTCGCCGTCGCGCACGACCTGATGGGCGAGGTCGAGCAGCACGCGGTCGAGCGCCGCCGCGAACCCCGCGAGCCGCGGGTCCGTGGCATCGGTGATCGCGGGGGCGCCGCGTTCGGCCGCGCCCTGCGTGGCGAACAGCATCAGCGTGTCGGAGGTCGAGGTGTCGCTGTCGACCGTGATGCAGTTGAACGACGTTTCGACCCCGCGTGACAGCAGCGCCTGCAGCGCCGCTGCCGCGATCGGCGCATCGGTGAAGACGAAGCTCAGCATCGTCGCCATGTCGGGGGCGATCATGCCGGCGCCCTTGGCGATCCCGTTGATCGTCACCGGAACGCCGCCGATCTCCGCCGTGGCGGTGGCGAGTTTCGGGAAAGTGTCGGTTGTCATGATGGCGCGGGCAGCATCCGCGATGCCGTCCTCGCGCGCGTCCGCCACCAGCGGAGCGAGCACGCCTTCGAACCGCGTGGCGTCGAGCGGTTCGCCGATGACGCCCGTCGATGCCAGGAAGATTTCGGCCTCCGGTGCTCCCGAGGCGCGCCCGGCGATCTCGGCCGTCAGCTTGGTCGAGGCCACGCCGCTCCGTCCCGTGAAGGCGTTGGCATTGCCGGAATTGACCACCAGCAGCCGGGCGCGACCCTGTGCGAGATTGGCCCGGCACCAATCGACCGGGGCCGAGGGGCAGCGCGACTTGGTGAATACGCCCGCCACGGCCGTGCCCTCGGGCAGGACCGCGACCGTGACATCGGTGCGCCCCTTGTAGCGGATGCCGGCCTCGCCCGCGGCGAAACGCAGGCCCGCGATGGGCGGCATGGCGGGAATCGAGGTCGGCGCGAGCGGCGAAACGGGGACGGAAGAAGCCATGGGGTCGCGGATCTCTGCGGAGGGGATCCGGCTGTCTAGCCCGACCGCGGTGGCGAGAGAAGTGCCGGCGAAGGCGGATGCCCGATCGGCGCTGGGACCGGCACGTGATCGAGGATCTCGACGGCACGGTGGACCTTGCCGACCTCGGTTTGACGTTGCCGCTCCGCGAGATCTACGACGGAGTGGAAGTCCCGCCGAGCCTCCGGCCGCGGGTCGTCGGAGACGGGCGCTAGGATCGAGAGATCAGTAGACGTCCAACTGGAACCGTCCATCCTTCTTGAGCTGGCTGACCGCCGCGACGGCCTCGTCCGGGCTTTTCTTACCAGCGGTGGCTGCGATTTCCACCAGGGCAGCCTCGACGTCCTTGGCCATGCGCTTGGCGTCGCCGCAGACATAGACATGCGCGCCCTCTTCGAGCCAGCGCCAGAGGTCGGTGGCGACTTCGCGCATGCGATCCTGCACGTAGAACTTCTGTCCCGCGTCGCGTGACCAGGCGAGCGACAGGCGTGTCAGCACGCCCTCCTTGCGCAGAGCCTCCAACTCCTCGCGATAGAAGAAATCCGTCTCCGATTTCTGGTGGCCGAAGAACAACCAGTTCTTGCCCGATGCGCCCGACGCTTTGCGCTCCTGCAGGAAGGCGCGAAACGGCGCCACGCCGGTGCCGGGCCCAATCATGATGACGGGCCTGGCCTTGTCCTCGGGCAGGGAAAAGTTATGCGCCTTCTGGACATAGACCTTCAGCGCCTCGCCGGGCTCGACGCTGTCGGCCAGCCAGGTCGAGGCCACGCCGGTGCGCTTGCGCTTGTTGATCTGGTAACGGACCGCGTCGACCGTCAGCGACAGCCCGCCGAGATTGAGGTTCGGCGAGGAGGAAATCGAGTAGAGGCGCGGCTGCAGCGGCGACAGGGCGTCGACGAAGGCCTCCGGATGCGGCCGCACGTTCGGGAATTTATGCAGCACCGCCAGCACGTCGAGTTGCGCGGCGTCGCCGTCCGGATCCTCGCCCTTGGCCAACGCACGGGCTTTCTCGCGGCTTTTGCCGCCGGAAATGTAGGAGAAGAGCTCGAACAGCGAGTCGGGTGCGAGGCCAAGGTCGACATCCTCGCGCAGCACTTGGCGCAACGTCTTGCCGTTGATCTCGGCGACGTGGGAGCAGCCCAGCATGGCGATGATCTGGTCAACGAGACCCTGGTTGTTCTTCGGGAACACTCCGAAACTGTCACCGACGCCATAGGTCACGCCGCTCTGCGTCAGGTCGAATTCGACGTGCCACGTGTCCTTGGCCGAGCCCTCGCCGTTGAGCTTGTGGCGGGACTTGAACAGGGCCGTCGCGGGTGCCTCGCGCGATGTGCCCGGAACGACCTCGGCCTGTGAGGACTCGACCGCGCGCGACTTGCCGCCCTCGGCGGCGTCCACGACGGCTGCGGTCTTGTCGCCGTTGGTGTCGTCGAGTTCGACGGCGAGGCCCTTCAGCAGCCGCGCCGTGACTTTGCCGCCCGGCGCGCAAAGGTTCAGCCGCTCCTCGGATTTGCGGAAGATGGCATTGGCGTAGTCGGCGCAATTGTAGCCGCACTGGCCGCAATCCTGTTGCGCCATGGCCGCCATGAGACGCGGCGCGATCGGCCGGTCCTTGGCCATTTCCATGCGAGCCTCGGGCTCGAGCGACGGGTCGTGCCAGGGCGCCTCGTCGTTGTTGGCGAGCACCGGCCCATCCACCGCAGTGGCGGACGCGTCGTTGCTGGCCACCGGAGCTTCGGCCGCCATGGCGGCGATCGAGGCCGAAAAGAATCCCGATAGCCAGGAGCGTTGTTCGGGCGAGAAGGGTGCCGTCTCTGGGATCGTGACGGTGATCTGCCGGGCGCCGCTCATGCCGCGATCCCGTCTGCCGTCACGGTTTCGGCAAGGCTCTTCAGCACCTCGACGTCGTGGCGGTTGGCGAAAGCGTGAAAGGACTCGTCCGGCGCCGTCCGGTTGGCGAGATAGGCTCGAAGCAGCCCCTCGATGCGCTCAGGCGCCTCTTCGGCCTTGATGTCGGGATAGATCATGCGGGCGATGGCAGCCTCGGTGCCGAAGCCGCCACCGACGTGGATGTTGTAGCCCGGGACCGTGTCGTCGTCGCCGATCGGCACCTTGACGCCGATCAGGCCGATATCGCCGATGTAGTGCTGGGCGCAGGAGTTGGGGCAGCCCGTGAGGTGGACATTGAGCGGCTGGTCCATGGCCACGCGCGTCTCGATGTAGCTCACGATCTCGTTGCCGTTGCGCTTCGTGTCGGCATTGGCGAATTTGCAGCCGAAGGATCCGGTACAGGCCACGAGGCCGGCGCGGATCGTCGAAGCTTCCGTGGCGAGGCCGATCGCCTTGATGGCTTCGCGAACGACCGCCACGTCTTCATCCTTGACGCCGGAGATCAGGAAGTTCTGCCAGACGGTGAGGCGGATATCGCCGTCGCCCCAGCGCCCCGAAATTTCGGCTACGGCTCGCATCTGCTCGGTCGACAGGCGGCCGGCTTCGAGCACGACGCCGATGTAATTCAGGCCCGCCTGGCGCTGCGGGTGCATCCCGATGTGACCCAGACGATCGTAGGCTGGTCGGGGCGCCACATGGGCCGTATCGAGCCGCTGCAGCGGCGCGCCGAGCTTCTCCTCGACGGCTTTGAGAAACGTCTCGAAGCCCCAGGCGTCCAGCACGTATTTGAGGCGGGCACGGTTGCGATTGGTGCGGTCGCCATTGTCCGACCAGACGCGGATGACGGCGTCGGCGACTTTTATGCAATCGCCGGGCGGCAGGACCACGCCGGTGTCGCGCGCGAGGTCCTTGTGGCCCGAGATGCCGCCGATGGCGAGGCGGTAGTAAATGCCGGGCGCGATCGGAGCACCCTCCATGACCTGCACGGCCTGAAAGCCGATATCGTTGGTATCTTCCAGCGTGGCGATCTTGCCGGCCCCGTCGAAGCTGACGTTGAACTTGCGCGGCAGATTGTACATGCCGCGCGTGTTGAGGATGTGGTGGTGCCAATCCTTGGCGTGGGGCCTCGTATCCAGCAACTCGCCGGGGTCGATGCCGGCCGTCGCCGAACCCGTCACGTTGCGGATGTTGTCGGCGCCCGACCCGCGCGGGATGATGCCGATGTCGGCCAGGCCTTCGAGAAAATGCGAACCGCGCTCGGGCGGGATCTCGCGAACCTGAAGGTTGCAGCGCGTC
>JAYVMK010000606.1:0-4197 GCA_043758995.1 Lichenibacterium sp.
TCGGGCGCGCCGACCGGGACCACGAAGGACTGCAGCACCGACCCGCCCTGGGCCACGATGTGCGGGGTGAAAGCCGCGATGGCGCCGCGGCCAAATCCCGCGTCGGCGACCACGGCCGCCCAGCGCTTGCCGTCGGGCAGAGTGGCGATGTTGTTCGCCGTGGCGGCCGCGATCGCCGGCGCGTCGAAGGAGTAGTGGTAGGTGTACTTGTTGCAGGCGCTTCGCGTCAGGGCCGGCGTGGCGGCCAGCGTCACGATCGCGAGCCGATGGCGAGCCGCCGCGACCTTTGATGCAGCGATCGCAATCGGCGAGTTTTGCACATCCATCAAAAGGTCCGCACCAGCGTCGAAGGCACCCTCGGCCAGCGCCTTAACCTGATCCGGCTTGTTATGGTCGTTGCGGGCGTCGACCACGATGGGCCGCCCCAGGACCTTTCCTCCGAAATCCTCGACCGCCATCCGGGTCGCGTCGACGCCGCCCGAGCCCGATCGGGCATCGTAGAGATCGCCGTCGAGATCGGTGATAACCGTGATCCGCACGGGCGTATCGCTCCTGTCCTGGGCGCGGGGCGCTATCGGGCGGCCGAGCAGGGCGGAAAGAGCCGCGATGCCGAGGACGAGACCCCGGAGAGGGGCCGGTCGCAACCTTGTCGGCATGTGAAGCCCCTGACTTTCGCTTGGCGTGTCGGACACTTGCCCAAACCGGGCCGAGCCGCAAGCGTCGACCACCCGCCTCCTGACACTCTGCATGACGGCGACAAGCGCCGTCGGCCTTCGACTCACGCCCGATCGGCCAGCCTGGACCGATCGCCTTCTCTTCGTTCGCCGCTTCGGGAACCGACAATTCTCCGATTGACAGCAGACCCGGACCGCTCGGACGCCACCTCCCACAGCTCGTCCTACCTCATTCAACAATATGACAACTTGTTGTCATATTGACACTAGGGTGCTTTAATGGCTTTGAGGGTTCATGATCAGCCCTGGCCCGCTCCCTCGCGAAGACGATGCTCTCCTGCGAGACGCTGTCACCAGTCTCGTAATCGAGGTGTTCCGTCTGAACGGCGACCTTCTCGCCGCCGGCGACACGTTGGTCGGGGATCTTGGGCTGACGAGTGCTAGCTGGCAGGTTTTGGGTGCGATCGCGCTGTCGACCGTTCCACTGCCGGTGGCGCATATCGCGCGCAACATGGGGCTGTCCCGGCAAGCCGTGCAGCGGTCCGTGGACGAGATGCGCGCCGACGGCTTAGTCCGGCTCGAAGCCAACCCGCATCACCGCCGCGCCATGCTGGTGCTCATGACCAAGCAGGGTGAAGACGCCTATGCGGCCGCGAGTCAGCGCCAGGCGCGATGGGCGGACGCCCTTGCATCGGGCCTGTCCGTCAGGGGAATCGAGGCTGCCGGCGACATCTTGCGAGACCTGCGGCAACGTCTCGCAATTCCCGCCTCATCGGCGACATCCGCAATCACCACCAAGGAGGAGACCTGAATGCCTAAATTCGTCGAAATGGACCACGCCGTCACGCTCGCCGATCAACTCTCGACCGATGAGGGTCCCGTCGTTCTCGTCAATACATTCGTCGTAGCGCCCACCGATGCGGATCGCTTCATAGCGACCTGGCAAGCAGACGCCGCCATTATGAAAGGACAAGGTGGGTTCATTTCGACGCAGTTGCATCGCGGCATCGCCGGCAGCGGCACGTTCCTGAACTATGCCGTCTGGCAGTCGGTTGCTCACTTCAGG
This sequence comes from Lichenibacterium sp., assembly GCA_043758995.1. GTDB lineage: Bacteria > Pseudomonadota > Alphaproteobacteria > Rhizobiales > Beijerinckiaceae > Lichenihabitans. Next base: position 1,741 of record JAYVMK010000606.1, read on the forward strand.
TCGGCCTTCGCCAACCCGGAATTTCGGGCGCGGCTCGCCGACTATCCCGAAGACGCGACGGTCAGCCCCCACTTGTTCCGCAAGGTCGATGTCCCCGGCATCTGTGTCGCCTGACGGGGTCTTGGGTCAGCAAGCGTCCTGGGTGGCTGATGCCAGCGGCAGAGCGAACAGACGCCTCCATCGTCCCTCATCTTGAGCCGGGTCCGAAGGACCCGTGTCGAAAGAGGAGGCTCCAGGGTTCTTCTGCGGTTCGGCGTTTCCAAAGCTCGTGCTTCGAACGGCCGCTGCGCCGCCGGCTCAGCACGAGGCCAAAGGAGAAAGGGTCTTCTGGCGCCGCCGTTGGTATCAGCCCACCGTTCGTCCGGCCTCGTCGAAGCGGTGGATCTGGCCGTCGCGGGGGGTCAGGCCGATGCGGGTGCCGATCGGATGGTCGGCCTCGCCCGACACCCGCGCCGTGACGAGGCCGAGACCCGGGACCTCGACATAGAGCATCGTATCGGCGCCGAGATGTTCGGCATGGCTGACCGTACCGGTCCAGGCGCCGTCGAGACCCACGCCGAGATGTTCGGGCCGGACCCCGATGGCCGCCGCGCCGACGCGAGACGCCGTCTCGCCCTCGACGAAATTCATCGTCGGCGAGCCGATGAAGCCGGCCACGAAGCGATTGGCGGGGCGGCGATAGAGGTCGAGCGGACGGCCGACCTGCTCGACGACGCCGGCTCGCATCACCACGATCTTGTCGGCGAGCGTCATGGCCTCGACCTGGTCATGCGTGACATAGACCATGGTGGCGCCGAGCTGCCGATGCAGCTTGGCGATTTCGAGTCGCGTTCCGACGCGCAGCGCGGCATCGAGGTTCGACAGTGGCTCGTCGAAGAGGAAGAGGCTCGGCTCGCGCACGATGGCGCGACCGATGGCGACCCGCTGACGCTGCCCGCCGGAGAGTTCCGCGGGCCGGCGCTCCAGCAGCGGATCGAGCTGCAGCAGCCCCGAAGCCTTGGCGATGCGGGCGGCGATGACGTCCTTGCCGAGCCCTTCCTGCTTGAGCGCCAAGCCCATGTTCCCCAAAACCGTGAGATGCGGGTAGAGGGCGTAGCTCTGGAACACCATGGCGATACCGCGCCGGGCCGGCGGCACGCCGTTCATCAGTTTGCCGTCGATGGCGAGGTCGCCCGACGTCTGTTCTTCGAGCCCGGCAATGATGCGCAGCAGCGTGGACTTGCCGCAGCCCGAAGGACCTACGAAGACCGTGAACTCGCCGGGCTCGACCAAGAGGTCGATGCCTTTGAGGATTTCGACCGTCCCGAAACTCTTGCGGATGTCCGTGAGGACCAGGGAACCCATTCCGTCGTCCTCTACAAATCGATGGCGCGATTGTCGCGCATGGAGCGGTCGGCGGCGAGCACGATGGCCAGCGACCGCACGGCATCGTCCATGTGGCGGGAAAGATCGCGATCCTCCCGGATCGCCTCCGCGACGAAACGTTGTTCCCGGGCGCAGAGCGCGTCGTGACCGGGCTCGTCGTCCATGGCGATCAGCGTGTCGGGCGTCGTGAAGGCGCCGTTGGGACCCGTGGCGGCCCGGTGCAGGCGGATGCGCGACGTCTTGGTATGGGTCTCGACATCGGCCGAGGCGGCACCCTCTTCCACGACGATGGAAGCCGAGCCGCGCGGTCCCATGACGTCCTTCACGAAGAAGGCCGTCTCCGAGATCATCGGCCCCCAGCCGGCCTCGTACCAGCCCACCGACCCATCGGCGAAGATCACCTGGAGATGTCCGTAGTTCACCTGATCGTCGGCGATCTCGTCCGAGAGCCGAACGCCCATGCCGCGCACCTGAACCGGTGGGCTGTCGGTAATCTGGAGCATCACGTCGAGGTAGTGCACGCCGCAATCCACGACCGGGCTGGTGCTCTCCATCAGGCGCCGGTGGATCTCCCAGGCGGGACCGGAGGATTGCTGGTTGAGGTTCATGCGCATGACGAAGGGCGGCCCGAGCCTGCGGGCCTCGGCGATGAAACGGATCCAGCTCGGATGGTGGCGCAGGATGTAGCCGACGACGAGCTTGCGGCCCGTCGCCCGCGCCACCGCCACGACTCGCTCGGCCTCGGCCACCGTCGGCGCCAGCGGCTTCTCGACGAAGACATGAGCGCCCGCCTGCATGGCGGCGACCGCGTAATCGGCGTGGCTGTCGGTATAGCTGGCGATGCAGACGAGGTCGGGCTTGAGCGCCAGGCCGGCCTCGAAATCGGGCAGACGTGGGTAGTCGTCGAGCTCCGCCGGCAGGTCGACCGCAGAACGATTGACGAGACCCACGATCTCGAAATCGGCATCGTGGTGGTAGGCCAGAGCGTGGCTGCGGCCCATCTGGCCGAGCCCGACGACGAGGACGCGCAGCGGCGCCGTCACTTCACGGCTCCCGCCGTGATGCCGCGGATGAGTTGGCGCGAGAACATGA
>JAYVMK010000607.1:0-17274 GCA_043758995.1 Lichenibacterium sp.
GGCCACGAGATCACCACCATCGAAGGCGTGAAGGGCAAGGTCGCCGAGGCCGTCCAGGCGGCGTGGCAGGACCTCGACGTCGTGCAATGCGGCTACTGCCAGTCGGGCCAGATCATGTCGGCCATCGGCCTGCTGAGCCAGACCCCCAAGCCGACCGATGCCGACATCGTCGGCGCCATGGACGGCAACGTCTGCCGCTGCGCCACCTATGGGCGCATCCAGGCCGCCATTCACCAAGCCGCGTCGAAGCTCGCCTGAGGAGGTCGCCATGTATTCTAAGACCATGTCGGCGCCGAACGGCGCTTCGCTGGCGCCCAACGGCGCCCCCCTCGACTCCGACCCCGCCATCTCGTCCGTGTTCGTGTCCTCGCGGCGCGACCTGCTGAAGTTCTCGGCCGCCGGCGCGCTGGTGCTCGGCCTGGTGCTGAAGAGCGGCCGCGGCTTCGCCGAGGAAGCGCCGGGCGGCGGCCGCGCCCTGGTGCCGGGCGACTCGCCGAAGCCCAACGCCTTTATCCGGATCGCGCCGGACAATACCGTCACGGTCATCGTCAAGCATCTCGACAAGGGCCAGGGCGTGACGACCGGCTTGCCCACCATCGTGGCCGAGGAGCTCGACGCCGACTGGAGCCAGATGCGCTTCGAGTTCGCGCCCGCCAACGCCCAGCTCTACAACAACCTCGACTTCGGCCCGATCCAGGGCACCGGCGGCTCGAGCTCGACCCACAACAGCTGGAACCAGCTCCGCCAGGCCGGCGCCGCCGCTCGCGGCATGCTGATCGGCGCCGCCGTCGATGCCTGGAAGGTGCCGGCGACCGAGATCACCATCGAGAAGGGCGTGCTCAAGCACAAGTCCGGCAAGTCCGCGACCTTCGGCGAACTCGCGACCGCGGCCGCCGGCCAGCCCGTCCCGACCGAGGTCCATCCGAAGGACCCCAAGGACTTCCGGTTGATCGGCACGGCCTTCCACCGCATCGACCATATCGTCAAGACGAACGGCTCGGCGCAATACACGCTCGACGTTCGCCGTCCTAACATGCTGACCGCCGTGATGCAGCGGCCCCCGCGTTTCGGCGCGACGCTGAAGAGCGTCGACGACACGGCGGCGCGCGCCATCAAGGGCGTCGTCGATGTCGTCACGGTGCCGCAGGGCGTCGCCGTGCTGGCCGAGAACACCTGGGCGGCCCGCCAGGGGCGCGATGCGCTGAAGATCGACTGGGACGACAGCAAGGCCGAGATGCGCTCGACGGCCGAGATGCTCGCCGCCTACAAAAAGGCCGCCGACGCGACCGGCGCGCTGGCGGTGAAGGCTGGCGACGCCGAGCAGGCTCTGAAGAGTTCGGGCAAGGTCATCGAGGCCGAGTTCGTCTTCCCCTATCTGGCCCATGCCCCGATGGAGCCGCTGAACTGCACGGTCGAGAAGGCCGCGGACGGCTCCTACGACTTCTACGCCGGTTCGCAGTTCCCGACCGTCGAGCAGGGCGCCGCCGCGGCAGCGCTCGGCGTCACGCCCGACAAGGTCCGGATCCACACCGTCTGGGCCGGCGGCTCCTTCGGGCGCCGGGCGACGCCGAACGGCGATTACTTCGCCGAGACCGCGGCCGTTATGGCCAAGACCGACGGCAAGCGCCCGGTGCACCTCGTCTATACCCGCGAGGACGACATCAAGGGCGGTCGCTACCGGCCAATGTTCTATCATCGGGTCCGAGCCTCGCTCGACCCGAACGGCGGCATCGCGGCCTGGCACCACAAGCTCGTCGGCCAGTCCTTCATGAAGGGCACCGGCTTCGAAGCCGCCATGTTCAAGGGCGGCGTCGACTCGACGGCGGTCGAAGGCGTGGCCGACATGCCCTACGCGGTGCCGAACCGGCTCGTCGAGTGGCAGGACGCGCCCTCGCCCGTGAGCACGCTCTGGTGGCGGTCGGTGGGCCACAGCCACACCGCGCAGGCCATGGAGGTGATGATCGACGATCTCGCCCACGCGGCCGGGCAGGATCCGGTCGCTTTCCGGCTGGCGCTGCTGAAGGACCACCCGCGCCACGCGGGCGTGCTGAAGCTCGCGGCCGAGAAGGCCGGGTTCGGCGAGAAACTGGCGCCCGGCAAGGGTCGCGGCGTCGCCGTACACGAGAGCTTCGACACCTATGTCGCCATGGTGGCGGACGTGACGGTGAACGGCGCCGACGTGAAGGTCGACCGCGTGGTCGTGGCGGTCGATTGCGGCATCGCCATCAACCCCGACATCATCAAGGCCCAGATGGCGGGCGGCGTCGGCTACGGGCTCGGAGCGGCGTTGCGCAACCAGATCACCTTCGACAAGGGGATAGTGGAACAGGCCAATTTCGACAGCTACGAGCCGCTGCGCATGAGCGACATGCCGGTGGTCGAGGTCTACATCATGCCCTCGAGCGAGGCGCCGACGGGTGTCGGCGAGCCGGGCGTGCCGCCGATCGCCCCGGCGGTGTCGAACGCCATCTTTGCCGCGACCGGCAAGCGCCTGCGCTCGCTGCCCTTCGACTTCGACAGCCTGAAGGGCGCTTAACCGCCGCGGCGACGTAAGCCACCCACCCTCTCGAGCCCCGCGATGATCGCGGGGCTCGCCCGAACGAGACCCGCTCCATGGCAGCCCAAACCTTCAAGACTCTGCTCGCCGCGACGCTGGTCGGCGTCCTGACCTCCGCGGCCGTCGCGCAGGAGACGCCGCACGGCGACGCAGCAGCCGGCGAAAAGGTCTTCGCGAAGTGCAAGTCCTGCCATCAGGTCGGCGAGAACGCGAAAAGCTTCAGCGGCCCCGAACTCAACGGGATCATCGGGCGTAAGGCAGCCAGCCTCTCCGGCTATACCTACTCCGACACCATGAAAGCCTCCGGCCTGACCTGGGACGAGGCCACCTTCCGCGATTACATCAAGAACCCGAAGGCCAAGGTCACCGGCACCAAGATGGCCTTCTCGGGCCTGACCAAGGACAAGGACATCGACGACCTGGAAGCCTACCTGGCCCAGTACAGTTCGGACGGGAAGAAGGCTCCTTGAGGCAACCCGGGGACCGGCAGCTACCCGGCAGCATGCCCCGTAGACGAGGATTCCTGCAACGCCCGCGGCCCTTCGTCAGGAAGGCCACGGGCCGTGACCGGCTCTAGAGGACATCGCGCGCCCAGGCGAACGGCGATGACGAGGCGCTTTTGAGTAGATCCTCTCAGAAGGGCGTCGAACAGGTCTGCGGCCTCCACACAGCCCTTCACGTGGCTTGAAGCGCCTCGAGAGGTCCATCGGCATTGGCGCATTCCGCCGCGAAGCTGGCAAAGAACTGGTCGGCCGTCTTCTTGGCGACTCCGTCGATGAGGCGCGCGCCCATCTGGGCGATCTTGCCGCCGACATTGGCCTGAACGTCGTAGCGGAGCAGCGTGCCTTCGGGCACCTCGGTCAGGGTGACGTCGGCGCCTCCCTTGGCGAAGCCGGCGATCCCGCCCTCTCCGGCCCCGCTGATGCGATAGCCGTTCGGGGGGTCGATGTTGGTGAGCTCGACCTGGCCTTTGAATGTGGCGCTGACCGGCCCGATCTTCATCTTCACCGAGGCCGTGAATGTATTGTCGCCGGTGCGCTCCATGGACTGGACGCCGTTGATGCAGGACTTCAGCACCTCGGGATCGTTCAGCTTGGACCAGACGGTCGCTCGGTCCGCCGGAAGCGTGACCTCGCCCTTCATCTCCATCGCCATGCCGAGCTCCCCCCCGAGACGTTGTTCTGTCGCAGGAGAGCTTAGCTCTCGGCCCCACTTTGGCAAGCCTTCACCCGTGTGCAGCACCCTCCTGCCCGGCCGCCTGCGCGGCCAGCCACTCGGCATCGCGGGCCGCCACGGCTATGTAGGCCGGCCGGGACGTGACCCGCTCGACATAGGCCTCGATCACAGGCGTCTTCTCCACGATGCCGAACATCGTCAACCAGTTCAGAGCCGTGCCCCAGAGCACATCGACGGCGGAAAACCGCTCACCCAGCAGATAAGAGCCGCGCGCGAGTTGGTCGGTGACGGCCTTCAGCGTCGAATCGTAGTCGCCATAGGGCGACATGGCCCGGTGACCCGGCTCGCGCTTCATGGCGCGGTCCACGCAGGCGGGTTCGAAACTCGATCCGTAGAAGGCCATCCAGCGCAGATACGGCCCGCGCAGCGGATCACCGATGGCGGGCGCGAGTCCCTTCTCGGCGAAGCGATCCGCCAGAAACAGGAAGATGGCGACCTGTTCGGTGACCAGCGCATCGCCGTCTAGCAGGGCCGGCACCTTGCCGAGCGGGTTGATGGCGAGGAAGGCCGGAGCGCGCTGCTCGCCGGCCTTCATGTCGAGGATCTTGACGTCCACGTCCGCCCCGAGCTCCTCGACCAACACCATGGCGCCGGAGGAGCGCGTCTGCGGGCTATGATAGAAAGTGATGCGGCTCATGGGCGTCGTCCGGTTTGTGGTCAGCGCACGATAACGTTCGTGAACTGCCAGGGATCGTCCTGATCGACGTCTTCGGGGAAGAGCACGCCACGTCCGTCGGCCGGAGTCCAGTCCGTGTAGGCGCCGATCACGGGGCCGAGATAAGGCGTCTGCACCTCGAGGCAGCGGCGAAAATCCATCTCGTCGGCTTCGACGATGCCGGCCTTGGGATTCTCGATCGCCCAGACGACACCCGCCAGCACCGCCGAGGTGACCTGGAGGCCGGTGGCGTTCTGGTACGGGGCGATGCGGCGCGTCTCCTCGACCGACAGCTGCGAGCCGAACCAGTAGGCGTTCTTGCCGTGGCCGTAGAGCAGCACTCCGAGTTCGTCGATGCCGTCGACGATCTCGTCTTCCGAGAGGATGTGGATCTTGGGCTGACGCTCCCAAGCGTTGCCCGCCATCTCGTCGAGCGACAGCACGGCGTCGTCGGCCGGATGGTAAGCGTAGTGGCAGGTTGGGCGGTACACGGCCTTGCCGTTCTCCGTCACCGTCAGGTAGTCGGCGATGGAGATCGACTCGTTGTGGGTGACGAGAAAGGCGTGTTGCGGGCCGGCGGTTGGCGTCCAGGAGCGCACGCGCGTGCCGGCGCCGGGCCGCATCAGGTAGATGGCGCAGCCGGGGCCGAAGTCGTGGTGACGGCCCTCTTCGGGCAGCTTCTTCTCATGCGTGCCCCAGCCGAGTTCGGCCGGCTGGAGGCCCTCGGAGACGAAGCCCTCGACCGACCAGGTGTTGACGAAGGTGCCCATGGCCTTAGGGGTCTTGGCACGCTGGGTGTCGCGCTCGGCGATATGGATTCCCTTGACGCCGAGTTGCATGGCGAGCCGGCCCCACTCCTCGCGGCTCTTCGGCTCGGGTGCCGCGTGACCGACCGCTGCCGCGATGTCGAGCAGTGCCTGCTTGACGAACCACGACACCATGCCGGGATTGGCGCCGCAGGTGGAGACGGCCGTGGGCCCCCCCGGCCGGCGGCGGCGCAGGTCCATCAGGGTTTCGCGCAGGGCGTAGTTGGAGCGCTGCGATACGCTGAGGCGCGTGTCGGTGTAGAAGCCCGGCCAGGGCTCCACCACCGTGTCGATGTAGAGCGCACCGATGTCCTTGCAAAAGTCGATGAGGTCGACCGACGAGGTATCGACGGACAGATTGACCACGAGACCCTGCTCACCCCCTGCGGTCAGCAGCGGGGTGAGGACGTCGCGGTAGTTCTCGCGCGTGATGGCGACCTGTTCGAAGCGGATGCCGCGCTCGTCGAGGAGGTTGCGGTCGGCGTCGTCGGGGGCGATGACGGTGAACTTGGCCCGGTCGTGGGCGATGTGGCGTTCGAGCAGAGGCAGCGTGCCCCGGCCGATCGAGCCGAAGCCGATCATCACGATGGGCCCGTCGAATCGGGCGTGGACCGGGTGATCGGTCATGGAAAGCTCCTCGGTGCAGTGCGGTACGTCGTCGCCATAGACCGAAGGGACCCGTCACGGTCAAGCCGTGGCGTCTGTCATACGACTCTGCAATCACAGCTTGGGAGGTGGCGCCGCCGCAGCCTTCTCTTTGAAGTGGAGGGCGGCCCGCTCCCCCGCAGCCCTGCTCCGTGGCGCGAGGCTTAAGGCGACGATGGAAGACGCAAAAGGATCTAGACTTGCTGGGAAAAGACCGTTCGATCAAGCCGCCCGGCGGAGAGGCTCTTCTCCACGGCGGTCCACGATCAGCCCCGTGGCAACGACCCGGCCCTGCGCTCCGGCGAGACCGCCGGGCCGGAGATCGAGCCCGAGAAACCGCGCCTGCTCCACAGGGCCCGGCAGGACGAGATGCTCGACCGGCGCGCGGGCAAAGCCGAAACGGGCGTAATAGGGCGCGTCGCCGACCAGGATCACGCCGCCGTGGCCGAGCTTCGCCGCCCGCCGCAATCCAAGAGCGATCAGCGCACCGCCGATGCCAGCCGAGCGATGGCTGGCGGCGACCGCCAGCGGGCCGAGCATGAGGGCCGGCGTGCGGCCGCATTCGACGTGCCAGAAGCGCAGCGTCCCCACCACGGCGGCGCCGTCGACCGCGACGAGGCTCAGGCCTTCGGCGGCGAGGCGCCCTTCGCGCAACCGCTCGCAGGTCTTGGCGAAGCGCGACGGGCCGAAGGACGCGTCGAGCAGCGCTTCGCGCGCGGCGGCGTCCCGCGGGCGCTCGTCGCGCAGACGGAAGGCGCGCGCGACCGGGCGCAGGAGCAGGAGGGAGGACGCCGCGAGGGCGGGAAAAGCTCGAATGACCATCGGTGAGCGTCCTCGTATCGACGCGCGCGGGACCGGCCGCCAAAGCGAGGCGGCCGGGACGGTTCCGTCCGACGTGGGATTCGGCGCGGGCGCCGGACCCAACGTCAGATCACGTAGGATTTCAGCGGTGGGAAGCCGTTGAACCCGACGGCCGAATAGGTGGTCGTGTAGGCGCCCGTTCCCTCGATCAGCACCTTGGAGCCGATCGCCAGCGACACCGGCAGGTCGTAGGGCTCCTTTTCATAGAGCACGTCGACGCTGTCGCAGGTCGGGCCGGCGATGATACAGGGCTCGGTCGGGTCGCCGTCGAACTCGGTGCGGATCGGATAGCGGATCATCTCGTCCATGGTCTCGGCGAGACCGTTGAACTTGCCGATGTCGAGATAGACCCAGCGCATCCGGTCCTCGTCAGACTTTTTGGACACAAGAACCACTTCGGCCTCGATCATCCCGGCATTGCCCACCATGCCGCGGCCCGGCTCGATGATGGTCTCGGGGATGCGGTTGCCGAAATGCTGGCGCAGGGCCTCGAAGATGGCCTTGCCGTACTGGCGCACGGCCGGCACGTTCTTGAGATAGCGCGTGGGAAACCCGCCGCCGAGGTTGACCATCTGCAGCGTGATGCCGCGCTCGGCCAGATCCTTGAAGATGGCCGACGAGGTCGCCAGCGCGCCGTCCCACATGCGCGGGTTGCGCTGCTGCGAGCCGACATGGAACGACAGGCCGTAGGCCACGAGGCCCAGGCGATGCGCGTGTTCGAGCACGCGGCCGGCCATCTCGGGCGCGCAGCCGAACTTGCGCGACAGGGGCCATTCGGCGCCCGACCCGTCGCAGAGGATGCGGCAGAACACCTTGGCGCCCGGGGCGGCGCGGGCGATCTTCTCGACCTCGGCCTCGCAATCCACGGCGAACAGCGACACCCCAGAGGCGTGGGCGCGGGCGACGTCGCGCTCCTTCTTGATGGTGTTGCCGAAGGAAATCCGGTCGGGCGTGGCGCCGGCGGCCAGCACCTGCTCGATCTCGACCACCGAAGCGGCGTCGAAACAGGAGCCGAGCCCGGCGAGAAGATCCAGCACCTCGGGAGCCGGGTTAGCCTTCACGGCATAGAAGACCCGCGTATCCGGCAAGGCCTTGGCGAAGGACATGTAGTTGTCGCGGACGACGTCCAGGTCGAGCACCATGCAGGGCCCGTCTTCGGTGCGGCGGCGGAGAAAGTCGACGATACGGTCCGTCATGGCGGCATCCCTTTTGGCGCCGCGAGGCGCCTCAACTGACAGGAAAGGGTGCGGGGACAGGTCGTCGTTCGCCCGCGCAGTGGAACGCGCGAGCGGCAACGGATCATGGCCAACCGCGACCGGCCGGACCGACGACCCGCGCGAAAGCGCGGACCGGCGACGTGCCGATCTGATGCTGCGCCGTTGGCTCGACACGCCACGGCGGCAGCCGTTTCGTGAAAAGCCATCGATTGGACGGGAAGTCCCATCCGCACGCCCGGCAAGATAGACAAGCCTCTTCGATACGCCGACCTTTGGAGGGTCGACAGAGACGAAAAAGCCCGGTCCGTCGTTGCTTTAAGTCGCGTCCCCCGTTTGAGACGGGGTTCGCCGGTTCGCCTCCGGCTGCCGGTTGGAACTGACGGTTTATCGGCCTCTTGTCCGAACCCCGCCAACCGACACACGACCACAGGCACGTGCGAAATTGGGCAAGGCCGTAGATAGGGACAATGGGGGTTTGGCACAAGACTTTTCTCGTCGCGGTCCCGCCGCAGCCAAGGCGACACAAGCTTCGGAAAGGTTTGAAGAAATCAGACGGTCGCGGGGTACCCCGATCGACGGCGATCCGCTGAGCGTTTGGGGCGTTGAGAGGCGGATCGCGGCCACCGTGCCGCTCCATCCCCAGGTGCCTCATGATCGACGACCAGACCCCGCTCCGCATCGCCGTTCTCGATGATTACCAAGCGGTCGCCGGCGGGCTCGCCGACTGGGCGAGCCTCGCCGGCGCCGAGACGGTGTTCTTCCACGACCACGCGTCCGAAGGCCTCGCAGCGCGTCTCGCTCCCTTCGACGTGCTGGTCCTGATTCGCGAGCGCACGCCGCTCGGGGCGGAGCTCGTCGCCGCCCTGCCCCGGCTGAAGCTCGTCGTCACCATGGGGCTGTGGAACGCCGCCATCGACATCGCCGCTTGCGCGGCGCGCGGCATCCCGGTCTGCGGGACGGCCGGCGGTGACCCCGATGCCACGCCGGCCCTGGCCTGGGGCCTCGTCCTAGGCGTCACGCGCGGCATCGCTCGGCAGGCCGCATCGGTGGTGGCCGGCGGCTGGCAGATCGGCTTGGGCACGGACCTCAAAGGAAAGACGCTGGGCATCCTCGGGCTCGGCAAGATCGGCCGGCGCGTGGCGGAATTCGGGAGCGTCTTCGGCATGCGTTCCATCGCTTGGAGCCAGAACCTGAAGGCAGAAGAGGCCGCGGCGGTCGGCGTCGAGCGGGTCGACAAGGACGCTCTGTTTCGCGAGGCCGACGTCCTGAGTGTGCATCTAAAACTCTCGGACCGCACCCGCGGGCTAGTCGGCGCGCGGGAGCTCGGCCTGATGAAGCCGACCGCCTATCTGGTGAACACGTCGCGAGGGCCGATCGTCGACGAAGCGGCGCTGATCGGCGCGCTGCGCGCCGGTCGCCTCGCCGGGGCGGGGCTCGACGTCTTCGACACCGAGCCGCTGCCCGAGCAGCACCCGCTGCGTACCATGCCGACCGTTCTGGCGACGCCCCACATCGGCTATGTCAGCCGCGCCACATACGAGACGGCCTTTCCGCAGATGGTCGAGGACATCGCGGCTTGGCGGCGGGGCGCGCCGATCAGGGTCCTGGAGGGCTGAGAGATCAGCCTTGGATCGGCGTCGCCGTGCTGCCGTTCAATGCTGAACCGTGACACCACCATGACGATCGTTTCTACGGGTTCAGCGTCGAGGCGGTGGTGACGGACGGGCAGGACGCCACGAAGGTCGAATGGAACGAGGCGGATCGAGACCGCTTCTTCCCGGTCGTCGAGGACGAGGTTTTCGGTTGGATCCTGCACCGTGCCGATCTGGCGGTGCAAAAGCTGATCGCGGCGGCGTCGCGACGAAAACCGCGTGACGCCGTGGATGTGCCGCTCACCGACCTGCTCTACGCGCCGGCCGCGCTCTTCGCCATCGCGGCTCCGGCAAAGCTTGGCTCCGTGTCCCCGCCGCGAATCCTCGATCGGGTGCTGGACATCGCCAACGGTCATTCCATGGCCGACTACAGGGCGCTGGACTTCGACCACGCCGCTCTGCCGTTTCGGATCGACGACGTGAAACTCGTGCCGGCCGACAGGCTGGACGCGGCTCGTCGGATCATCGTCGATTCATGGTCCACGGCCATGCCGGGCGCTTTCTTCGTGGATCCCAACTCTGGCGAAGTCGCCCCGTCGACCATCGAACGACTCTCCGCGCTCGTCCCACGCGGTCTGTCGGAGCGCGGCGCCTTCGGTGCAATCGGGACAATCGGCATCGAAATCCGGGGGCCGGGCGACGCGGACAGGCGGCACTCAGCGATCGACGCCCGCCTCTCACTCCGCCCGAAGCGCCATGTCGTCTCGGTGGATCATGGCGGACCGCCCGGTCGCACCCGTCAGGCCCTCGATGTCGCGGCTGTTGCGCCCGACGAGCAGCGCGGCCTTGTCGCTGTCGAAGGCCGACAGGCCCCGCCCGAGTTCGTTGCCGGCATGATCGAGGATGCGAAGGCAATCGCCGCGGGCGAAATCGCCCGTCACCGCCACCACGCCGGCCGGGAGCAGACTCGCTCCCACGCCGAGCGCACGAACGGCACCGTCGTCGATCACGAGGGCGCCACGGGGCTCCAGCGTGCCGCCGATCCACACCTTGCGGGCCGTTCGCGGGTTGGAGTCGGTGGTGAACCAGGTGCAGCGTCCGCCCTCGCGGATGCGGCTCAGCGGCTGGAACACCCGGCCGTCGGCGATGACCATATGGGTGCCGCCTGCGGTCGCGATCTTGGCCGCTTCGACCTTGGTCCGCATGCCGCCGCGCGAGTAGATGGAAGCCGCGCCACCCGCCATGGCCTCGATGGCGGCGTCGATACGGTCCACCACGGGGATCAACGTGGCGCTTGGGTCGAGGGCCGGGGGCGCCGTATAGAGGCCGTCGATGTCGGAGAGCAGCACGAGCAGGTCGGCCGACGCCATGGTGGCGACGCGTGCCGCCAGGCGGTCGTTATCGCCATAGCGGATCTCGCTCGTCGCCACCGTGTCGTTCTCGTTGATGACCGGCACGGCCTTCAGCCCGAACAGCCGCTCCATCGTGGCGCGGGCATTGAGATAGCGGCGTCGCTCCTCGGTGTCGCCCGGCGTCACCAGGACTTGCCCGGCCGTGATACCGCGCGCGCCCAACACCTCGGACCAGATGCGCGCCAGAGCGATCTGGCCGACGGCTGCGGCCGCCTGGCTGTCATCGAGCTTCAAGGCGCCTCGCGGCAGTGCCAGCACGCGGCGGCCCAGCGCGATCGCCCCCGACGATACGACGGCCACGTCGGCCCCGGCCCGGTGCAGCGTCGCGATATCGTCCGCCAGGGCCTCGAGCCACGCCCGCTTCGGCGCTCCCGCGGCGGCGTCGACGACGAGCGACGAGCCGACCTTGATGACGATGCGGCGGAAGCGATCGAGGGTCGGAACGGCGGATGATGTCATGTCGATGATGTCAGGGAGTCTGCAGCATGCGCGTGCGAGCGAGGCGGCGCCTCGCGCCCGGGCTCCGCTTTGTCAAGAAACAGACACCGGGGCAAGGCGTTGCGCTCCGAGACCCTTTTGGGAGAGAAACGATGGCCGATCCTTACGACCTCAAACGCTTCGTCGACGCGCAAGCGCCGGTCTTCGATGCCGTGGTGTCCGAGCTGTCGGCGGGACGAAAGCAAAGCCATTGGATGTGGTTCGTGTTTCCGCAGATCGCCGGCCTGGGCTTCAGTTCCATGGCCCAGCGCTACGCCTTGGCGTCACTGGCCGAGGCCGAGGCCTATCTGGCGCATCCGGTGCTCGGCGATCGGCTGCGCCACTGCATCGACCTCGTGCTCGCCGTCGAAGGCAAGGGCATCACGGCGATCCTGGGCTCGCCCGATGATATGAAGTTTCGATCCTGCATGACCCTCTTTGGACGCGCCGCTCCCAAGGAGCCTTGCTTCCGGGCCGCTCTGGATCGTTATTTCAATGGTGAGCCCGATCCTGCCACGCTGGCGAGGGTCTGACGGGTTCGCCCCAGACTTCGAGCGCGTCAGAACCAGCCCTTGATCCTCAGCCAGATGATCGGGACCGCGATGCTGATGGCCACCAGCAGTAGCCCCCATTGGTAGCCATAGGCCCAGTCATATTCCGGCATGGTCTTGAAGTTCATGCCGTAGAGACCGACCACGAAGGTCGGCGGGATGCCGATCACGGAGGCGACAGTCAGCAGCTTGAAAGTCCGGTTCTGCTCGATGTTGATGAACCCGAGCGTGGAATCGAGCAGGAACTGGACCTTGTCGGTCAGGCGCGTTTCGTAGTCGCCGAGGGCCGCGACATCCTGCTTCAGCACCTCGATGCGCTCGCGATGCGCGGGAGTGATCCGGTCCCCGCCTTTGTTGGACAGGAAAGCCAAAAGACGCGACAGCCCGAGGAGGCTGTCGCGTGCGTAGGACGTGGTGTCGCCGCTGCGGCCCACGGTCTGCAGCGTGGCGGCGAGACGCCGTTCGATGCGGGCCGGCTTATGGCCGCCGTCGAGATGCGCGACGCCGAAGATCTCCTTCGACACTCCGTCGAGTTCGGCGCCCACGGCCTCCATTCCGTCCGCCATTCGGGCGATGATGCCGTCGAGCAACCCAAGCAGGGCATCCACGGCGCCGCCGAGCGGCGGCTTGTCCTCACAGCCTGCAGCATAGTCGCTGAAGCTCTTCAGCGCGTGCTCGCGAATGGTCACCAGCCGGTCGCGGCCGAGCACGAAGCCGACCGGGATGGCATGGAGCGACCCGTTCTCGCGATAGAGGACCGGCGTCGACATCATGAGGACGTCGCCCTCGACGACCAGCCGGCTCGACGTCTCGATCTCGGCCAGCTGGTGAGCGCGTGGAAGGACGAAGCCGGTGGCCTGCTCGACCCGATGGTCTTCCGCATCCGTGGGATCGATGAGGTCGACCCAGATCACCGTGTCGGGCACTACCAGGGGCTCGGACCCCTGAGGAACCTCGAAGGACGCACCGGACGAATCGTAGAAAGTGATCATATGAGGCTTGTGGCCCAGACACGGCGACGAAGCCATGACGAATGAGCGATGGCTCAGCCTTTCTTGAGCGGCCGCCGAATGGCGCGGCGCTCACGCCCGTCGGGCCGCTTCTCGTTGAGCAACTTGCGAAACTCGTCGCGTTTTTCGTGCACCGAGGCGATCACGAGGCCGGCCGCCACTCCCATGTCGACCAGAGCGGCCTCGCTGAGTTGCAGGCTCGCCTCGATCGTCTCGGGCACGGCGTCGGTCGCCCCGAGATCGTAGAGGCGGCGGGCCTGCTCGGCGTCCCGCGCCCGCGCCACGATGGTGAGGTCCGCCCGGGTGCTCCGTGCCGCACCGACGACCTCCTCGGCGACGCGTGGATCGTTCAGTGTCAGCACGAGGCCTCGCGCCGTGGCGAGCCCGCATTTCTCCAGGAACTCGTGACGCCGCGCATCGCCGTAATAGACCGGGGCACCCGCGTCGCGCTCGCGTCGGACGAGACGCGGATCTCCGTCGATTGCCATGAAGGGCAAGCCATGGTGGGCCACCATCTCGCCGACGAGCCGGCCCACGCGCCCGTAGCCCACGATGATGACGCGCGCCTCGCCGTCGTCCGGCGGAGGTTCCGCGGGCAGCGTCGCAGCGGCCGGGCGGCGTCCGATGCGCGCGCCGAGCCGGGCCAGCAGCGGAATCGCCATCATACTCAGGGTAACGGCCACGGTGGTGAGGTGTGCCACCGGACCCGGCAGGAGGTTGGCGGCGGCAGCCTGTCCCACGAGCACGAAGCCGAATTCGCCCGAGGGGCCGAGCAACAGCGCGATCTCGCCCGATGTTGCGCGCGGCAGACGGAACAGGCGTGCCAGACCATAGACCAGGGCGGCTTTCACGAGGACGACGCCGACGCAGAGCGCCAGGATGAGCTCGGGCCGTTCCGCAATGGCGGAGAGATCGAGTCCGACACCGATCGAGACGAAGAAGAGGCCGAGCAGGAGCCCCTTGAACGGTTCGATGGTGACCTCGATCTCGCGGCGAAACTCCGTTTCGGCCAGGAGCAATCCCGCCAGGAAAGCGCCGAGCGACATGGAGAGCCCACCCGCCACAGCCACGGCGCCAGTACCGATCACGACGAGCAGACAGGCTGCCATGAAAGACTCGGTCGAGCGCGTCGCCGCAACGACATGGAATAGCGGTCTCAGGATCAGGCGTCCGAGGAAGACGATCACCGCCAGGGCCAGCACGGCAGGTCCGAGCGTGAAGAGGAGCTCCATTCCGAGCCCGGCGTCGCGCGGAGTCGACAGGGCCGCCACGGTGAAGAGCAGCGGCGCAACGGCGAGATCTTGGAAGAGCAGGACGGAAAATACCGTCCGGCCCGCGGAGGAATTGAGGTGTTTGCGTTCGGCCAGCACAGGGACGGTTACGGCGGTGGAGGACAGGCTCAGGGCAAGACCCAGCACGATGGCGCCGGGCGGCGGCAGCCCGAGCAGCGCGGCCGGCACGCCGATGAGCACGGCGGATCCGGCGAGTTGCAGCGCGCCGAAACCGAAGACGAGCCGCCTCAGCCGGGATAGGCGTTCGAACGACAGTTCGAGTCCGACCATGAACAGCAGGAAAACTACGCCGAGGTCTCCGATGACCGCGAGCCGGTGCGTGTCGGTGATCGCCAGTGCGGAGAGCGCCGGCACGAGCCGGGCGAGGCTGCCGAGCCCGTAAGGACCGAGCGCCACGCCGGCCAAGAGAAAGCCCAGCACCGGGCTGACGCGCAGCCGACCGAATAGCGGCACCGCGATGCCCGCCGTGCCGAGGAACAGCAGCAACTCGCGTGTTCCGTCCGGAAAAGCCTCGCCCACCATGCCGCTCCCGTCCCGGACCCGATGCGCTGTCACCACCGTCGCAGGCGCGATGGCGGCCTCCGGCTCGTATTGCCCTACGCTCCCTCGCAACCTCTCGTCATGACAAGAACGCTCAGCCCCATGACGTCATCGGTTGTCTTTCAGTACACTCTCACGACGACGTTCCATCCAGCGCTCTACGCAGGGCGCGGAGATCGGCCCAGGCGAGTTTCTTGTGGGCCGGCTGGCGCAGCAGATAGGCGGGATGCAGCATCGGCAGCGCTTTCACGATTCGACGCCCCGTGTCGTAGTCGTGCCAGCGCCCCCGCAGCCGCATGATGCCTTCCTTCGAGCCGAGCAGACTTTGTGCCGCGGGGCCGCCGAGGCAGATGAGCATGTCCGGATCGGCGAGCTCGATCTGCCGCTCGATGAACGGCCGGCAGATCGCAACCTCCTGCGGCGTCGGCGTGCGATTGCCTGGCGGGCGCCATGGCACGACATTGGCGATGTAGACTTGGCTCCGGTCGAACCCGATGGCGGCCAGCATGCGATCGAGAAGCTGGCCCGAGCGTCCACAGAAGGGCCGGCCCTGCCGATCCTCTTCGGCACCGGGCGCTTCTCCGACCGCCATGACGCGGCCGCCCGGCGTTCCGTCCGAAAAGGCGAGCCGCGTCGCGGTCGCTTTCAAGCTGCAGCCTTCGAAGCCCTGAAGAGCCGCCTCGAGCTCGGCGAGGGTCTCAGCCGCCGCCGCGGCTTCACGGGCGGAACGCGCGGCAGTGTCGGCCGAGAGAGCCGCCGCGCCGCCGATGAGTGGCGGGGCCGCCAACCCGGGCATCAGGCCATGTCCTCCGAGACCGGATGGCGCGCGCCGGCCCGGCTCGTCTGACCCTCCTGTCGCTTCCGGCTTCGGCCGCGAGTCCAGGAGTGTCGCCGAGGCCTCGGTTGCCTCGGCGAAGCGATCGTGGGGCTCGGCATCGACCGCGATGTCGACGCCCATGTCGACGTACCAGCGCAGAAGCGCTTCGAGTTCGTCACGTGTGGCGGCGTCCGGGATCATGCCCCGTCATACCGCCCTTCGGATCGGGGGAGTAGCCTGTTGCGGCCCTACGGCCGGGCATGCGTCACCCGTCGCCGTCAGAACTCGGACCACTCTCCCTTCACGGCCGCCTCCAGTTTGCGCACCGCCCCGCCGCTCCGCATTGCAGCCAAGACGCTGCGGGTGCGGGAGGGTGCGGGAGGCGCTGCGACGAGCCTCGGCCGAGGCTCCGGAGCCGCCGGCGTAGAGTCGACCATCGTGCCGAGCCCGCGGAACGCCGCGATGAGCTGTGCGAGTTCGGCGGTCTCGGCGGCAAGACGATGGCTCGCCGCCGTGGACTGTTCCACCATGGCGGCGTTCTGCTGGGTCATCTGGTCCATCTGGTTGACGGCAGTGTTGACCTCTGCGAGCGCGCTGGCCTGCTCCTGAGCGGACGCCGCGATGGCGCCGACGAGGCCGTCCATGTCACCGACCTGGGCGGCGATCCGGTTCAGCATCTCGCCCGTGCGTGTGACGAGGCCCACCCCGCCGGTGACCTCCGTCGAGGATGTCGAGATCAGTGTCTTGATCTCGCGCGCCGCTTCGGCGGAGCGCTGAGCCAGGGCGCGAACTTCGGAAGCCACCACGGCGAAACCACGGCCCGCATCGCCAGCCCGCGCCGCCTCCACGCCGGCGTTGAGCGCCAGGAGGTTGGTTTGGAAGGCGATCTCGTCCATGACCGAGATGATCTGGCCGATCTCGTTGGAGGAGGTCTGGATCCTGTTCATGGCCGCGATGGCCTCGCCCATGACGGCGCTCGAGCGCTCCGCGTCGGCCCGCGTCTCGGCCACGACACTGCGGGCGCGGCCCGCGCTGTCTGCCGTTTGCCGTACCGTGGCCGCCACCTCGTCGATGGCGGCCGCGGTCTCCTCCAGCGAGGCCGCCTGCTGCTCGGTGCGTCGCGACAGGTCGTCCGCCGCTCCTGCGATCTCCGATGCCCCGCGTCCCATGCTGCCGACGTGGGAAGCCACGCCTTTCAAGGCCTTCTGCAGCGCTGTCGCGGCAGAGTCGAAATCGTCCCGCAACGCGGCATAATCGGGCGAGACCTCGCCCGTGACCCGGGCCCCAAGATCGCCGGCCTTCAGCGAGGCCAATGCCTGGGCCAATGTGTGGAGCACGATGCGCTGGTCGCGCCCGCGCGCCTCGAAAGCCGTCTCGCTGGCTCGGAGACGCCCGTCGAGCTCGGCCTGATGGCCTTTCGAGGCAGCGTGCAAAGCGTTGCGCTCGAGAGCTGCGTCACGGAACGTCTGCATGGCGCGGGTAATACGGCCGACGCAGTCCTTGTAGTCGGGTAGAGTCGAGGATGGGCGCGGTAGCTTGGGCCATTCGGCATCGCTCCGTTTCCCATCCCCGCTCATCAAACCGGACGTGCGGGTTTCCCGCATCC
>JAYVMK010000608.1:0-9198 GCA_043758995.1 Lichenibacterium sp.
CAATCCCGCCGGAGGAACTCCGGCGGCCAAGTAGGCCCAGCTTCGGGACCGTCAGGAGCCGCTCTCCGGCACGACGCGGCGATAGAGGTGCCAGGTCGCGTGGCCCAGCACCGGCAGGACCACGGCGAGGCCGACGAAGACCGGCAGGCTGCCCAGAAGCAAAGCGCCGGCGACGATGAGGCCCCAAGCCGCCATCGGACCGGGGCTGGCCCGCACGGCGTTGAACGACGTCCGTACGGCATCGCCTGCGGTGCCGCCGCGATCGAGCAGCAGCGGCAGCGAGATGACGCTGATCGTGAAGGCCAGGGCGGCGAAGAGGAACTCCAAGCCGTTGCCGAGCACGATGAGCGCCCAGCCGGCGGGCGTTCCGAAGACGAAGCCGAGAAAGTCGCCGATCGAGCCGGCATGGAGCCCGTCGGCGAGGAGGCCGAACAGGACCTGCGCCGTCGCGATCCAGGCGGCGAAGATCGCGAGTTGCACCACCCCCAACACTGCGATGCCGGGCGTCCCGGGCGAGCGCAAGGCGTCGAAAGCATCGCTCCAGTTCGGCGACTCGCCGCGTTCGCGCCGACGACTCAAGGCATAGACGCCGAGTGCCGCGAAAGGCCCGAGCAGAGCGAAACCGGCCGCCATGGGATAGGCGAGCGGCAGGAGATCGTCATAGACCGAGAGCCGGGCGATGAAGACGCCGATCACGGGATAAATCAGCACCAGGACGACGACATGGGTCGGCATGGCGAGGAAGTCGTCGATTCCGGCGCGCAGGGCGACGCGGAGATCGGCGAAGCCGATGGCCCGGACCGCCACGGGCGCGGAGCGGGATTGGGCGAGGGTCGGGCTGAACGAAAGAGCCATGGAAGCGCACCTTGAATCGTGAGACACGGGGGCGCGACGGTCGCTCGGCGAACAGAGACGATGACGGGCGACGATCGGCAAAGCTGGGCCACCGAACCGGCGGGCAGTGCTGACGAGATCCCTTCACCCGACAGGGCCAAGGGTCAGCGAGGCTTTTGCGACTGGTCGACGATGTCTGCGCGTCTTGAGCCTAAGACTAGGCGCGTTGGGAACTTTTGCAATACGGGCGTCGACACAGTCCTGAGTGGCGCAACCCAGGATCTGATGCGAGCTCAATGAGCTGTTTATAACCCAAAGAAGAAGAACGTTGAAGTGACTCCGCTTAGCGGGCACGCCTGCAGCATCCTTTCCGCAAGCTCCAGAAAACGCATACGTTTTCTCCGACAGAGCTGGACTTCGGCTCCACTGCGTGGATCAGAAGCAACTCCGCTTCCGGATCGATATGACATGCACTTTGGTTATCCGGATCGATCCATCATCACAGTTCTTAACGTTTGTTACTCCAGCAAAGCTTCGGACGCGGAGCATGACAAACCCTTCCACCTCGGCCTATGGTAGGTGCATGACAGAGCCACCGCCGATCATTGTCATTGGAGCGTCCGAAGGGGGCGTGGAAGCACTCAGCATCCTCGTGGCCAACCTTCCGTCCGACCTCGACGCCGCGGTTTTCCTTGTTCTCCATATCGGTGCTCATCAGAGCAGGTTGCCGTCTCTTCTGACCGAGCGCGGGCCTCTTCCGGCCCGTCATCCCGACGACGGCGACCCGATCCGCCCGGGACATATCTATGTCGCACCGCCCGACCACCATCTGGTGCTGGAGCCTGGACGCATCCGCCTGACGAGAGGTCCGCGCGAAAACTGGGCTCGTCCCGCCGTCGACCCGCTGTTCCGGAGCGCCGCGGCGGTCTACGGCGAAGGCGTCATCGGGGTCATCCTCACCGGCGGACTCAACGACGGGACGGCGGGGCTCCACGCCGTCGCGCAGCACGGCGGCACGACTGTCGTGCAGGATCCAGACAGCGCCGTGAATTCCGGCATGCCGAGGAGTGCCCTCCGGCACGTTGCCGTCGATCATTGTGTTCCATTGTCGGAGATCGCGGCGCTTCTAACTCTGCTCGTAGCGAAGAGCCGTACTACCGTAGAGGCCGATCGGATCACAGCGCTGCCCGCGAGGAGGGAGGACATGACGGCTGACTACAAGCTCGATCGCCCCGTCGCGGTGACCTGTCCCGACTGCGGCGGCGCGCTGCGCCGTAGCGAGACCGGAACTCTGAAGCAGTACGAATGCCATATCGGCCATGTCTATACGGCCGACGTGATGGTGGCGGCGCAGTTCTCTGCCCTGGAATGGTCGTTGACGGCGGCGCTCCGCGCCCTCAGCGAGCGTGGTGAACTGTGCCGACAAATGGCGCGGGACGCCCGAGAGGGAAAGGATGAACCGGCCGCTCTTCGATGGGATGCGGCGGAGGCCGAGGCCAAAGAGCGGGCCATCGTCATGCGGCGTCTGATCGAGGAAGACTGGCTCCACGTCGGAGAATCGGAATCGCGGAACCGCTCGAGCGGCTGATCCGTAACGGCGCTGCTTAGAAGATCAGACGGACAGGTTGTCGGCCGGCCTCATCTCCGCGTCCCGTTCTGTTACTCGGCCCGGCCGGCGTAGCGCAGCATGAACATGGCGACGACCTCGTCGACGCGCTCCTCGATCTCGTCCCGGCTCATCGGCGGGATCCCTTGCAGCACCAGCCTGGCCGTATGGGCCTGGGACACGACGGCACCGAGGAAGATGCTGGCCGCCAGCGCCGGACGGTCACCGGTGAATTCGCCGCGGGATCGCGCCGCGATCAGCACGTCGGTCAAGTGCTCGCGCGTCCGCTCGGGGCCCAGCGCGTAGAAAATCCGGCCGATGGCCGGATCGCGCGGCGCTTCCGCCACGACGAGGCGCAGGAGAGACGACACTTCC
The DNA here is from genome assembly GCA_043758995.1 of Lichenibacterium sp. Lineage (GTDB taxonomy): Bacteria > Pseudomonadota > Alphaproteobacteria > Rhizobiales > Beijerinckiaceae > Lichenihabitans. Next base: position 2,816 of record JAYVMK010000608.1, read on the forward strand.
GGGCTCGTCATGGCCTCGAGCAGGTTGATGCCGAGGTTGCGCAGCACATCGACAAGTGGGTCGGCTCCCTCGACGTCGGCCTCGAGCCGCCCCCTCAGGCAGCGCGCCCGGTTGCTGACGACCTCGGCGAAGAGATCCTCTTTGCTGCCGAAATGACGGTACAGCGTCTCCTTCGAGGCGCCGGCGCGGGCAGCCACGTCGCGCATCGTGGTCTCGGTGAATCCCTGCGCCAGGAAGATGGCTTCCGCGACGGCAACGATCTCCTCCCGCCGCCGTGCCCCACGGGGCACAGGCGTTGGCTCGTTGTGGGCGGGGTTAACCGATGCGCTTGACTTGGCGGGCATCCGCTTGCCTTATATCCGAACCCGCGGGTTCGTTTATGCGGTGTCGGCCACGGTACAGGAAGCACCCGACCTCGCCTAGCCCAAAGCCCTGTGACCGCAATTCCGGATGACTGACGATGACACCGAGCGACGCCGACGAGGGTTACGCGCATGACGACGACCGCGCTCCGCCCCGCCGCCGTGCCCGGCGCGACGTGTTGGAGATCGGCCAGGGCGTCGAGCGTCGTTCGGGCGGCCGCGGCGCCGAACATGCACAGGATCTCGACGACGACCGGGACGACGGGCGACGGCGTTATCGGGACGAGGATCGCGATGACGACCGCCGCCCCCGGAGCCGCGACGACCGCGATCGCCGGCCGACTTCGGAAGACGACCGCAAGGCCGACCGGCAGGACGCGGGCAAGACGGATGCCGGCAAGGCAGACGCCGACAAGCCGGCCGAGGCTCAGAAGACGAACGACACGCCGGCCTCCGGCAAGGACAGCGAGGAATCGCAGAACCGCCGCAAGAGCCGCCGGCCGCTGATCCTCACCATCGTGGCCATCGTAGTGCTGCTGGGCCTCGCCTATTCGGTCTATTATTACTTCTCCCACAAGGGACTGGTCTCTACCGACGACGCCTATACGGACGGCTACATCGTGGCGGTGGCGCCGCGCGTCTCGGGCCAGGTGGTCTCGCTCGACGTCGTCGACAACCAATTCGTCCACAAGGGCGACCCGCTGGTCCACATCGATCCGAGGCCCTTCGCTTTCGACCGCGACCAGGCCAAGGGACGGGTCGACAGCGATCAGGCGCAGATCGCCAGCCAGAGGCTGGGCGTCGAGATCGCCAAGAAGAATTACCCGGCCGCGCTGCAGCTCGCCCAGGCCAACCTGCTCTCCGCCAAGGCCAGCCTGCAGCTCTCGGAATCCAACAACCGCCGCCAGCAGAACCTGCTCGGCAGGCCACCACCCAGCAGGAGGTTGACACGACCTCGTCGAGCCAGCAGCAGGCCGAGGCCGCCGTGGCCCAGGCGCAGGCGCGCGTCGCCCAGGCCGAACCCGTGCAGCAGAGCATCGGCCAATCCGAAACGCAGGTCAGCCAGCTCCAAGGGCAGGCCGAACAGAACAAGGCCCAACTCGGCCAGGCGGAGTTGAACCTCGAATTCACGGTCGTGCGGGCGCAGCAGGACGGCTGGGTGACGCGGCGCAACGTCGACACTGGCAATTACGTGACGGCGGGCACGCAGATCATGTCGCTGGTCACACCCGATCTCTGGGTGACGGCCAACTACAAGGAGACCGAGCTCAACGGCATGCGGCCGGGCCAGACGGTGAAGATCTCGGTCGACGCCTATCCGGACCTCGACATCACCGGCCATGTCGACTCGATCCAGCATGGCTCGGGGTCGCGGTTCTCCGCCTTCCCGGCCGAGAACGCCACCGGCAACTTCGTCAAGATCGTGCAGCGCGTGCCCGTCAAGATCGTCATCGACTCGGGGCTCAAGACCGATGAACCCCTGCCGCTCGGCGTCAGCGTCGAGCCCACGGTGACGGTGAAGTGAGCGGCGAAGCGGCGGGCGGGGCCGACGCCGCATGGAAGCCGAAGTTCAACCCGTGGCTCATCGCCATCGCGGTGACGCTCGCGGCCTTCATGGAAATCCTCGACACCACGATCGTCAATGTGGCCCTACCCTACATCGCGGGCACGCTGGCGGCCTCGAGCGACGAGGCCACCTACGCGCTGACCGCCTATCTGGTGGCCAACGGCATCGTGCTGACGGTCGCGGGTTGGCTGTCCGACAGGATCGGCCGCAAGCGCTACTTCCTGATCTGCCTCGGCGCCTTCACGGTGTGTTCCTTCCTCTGCGGCATCTCGCAGAGCCTGGGCCAACTCGTGGCGTTTCGCCTGTTCCAGGGCTTCTTCGGCGGCGGGCTGCAGCCCAACCAGCAGGCCATCATCCTCGACACGTTCCCGCCGGCGAAGCGCGGCGCCGCCTTCGCGGTCACCGCCATCGCCACGATCGTGGCGCCGGTGCTCGGCCCGACGCTCGGCGGCTACCTGATCGAGCGGCTCGACTGGCGCTGGATCTTCTACGTCAACATCCCGGTCGGCATCCTGGCGGTCATCCTCAACTTCATCCTGGTGGAAGACCCGCCGTGGGAGAAGGAAAAGCAGAAGCGGAAGAGCAAGGGCATCGACTTCATCGGGCTCGGCCTCATCACTCTCGGCCTCGGCTGCATGCAGATCGTCATCGACCGCGGCGAGGACGAGGACTGGTTCGGATCGCGCTTCATCGTGATCATGTCGGTCCTGGCCTTCATCGGCATCTTCGGGGCGATCTGCTGGCTGCTGAGCGCCAAGAAGCCGATCATCGATCTCGAGGTCTTCAAGGACCGCAACTTCGCCATGGGCTGCGTCCTGATCGCCGCCATGGGGATGATCCTCTATTCCTCGGCGGTTCTGATCCCGCAGTTCTCGCAGCAGGAGCTCGGCTACACGGCACTGCTGTCGGGGCTGATCCTGTCGCCCGGTGGCCTCGTGGTGATCGTCCTGATCCCCATCGTGGGCCGCCTCATGACCTTCATCCCGACGCGCTACATCGTGATGACCGGCTTCACCATCATGGGCATCGCCCTCATGTATTCGAGCCGGCTCGTGCCGCAGATCGATTACTGGTCGCTGGTGGAGATGCGCTCGTTCCAGACGGCGGCGCTCGGCTTCCTCTTCGTGCCGATCTCGACCATCACCTATCTGACGCTTCCGCAGACCATGCGCAGCGACGGGGCGGCGCTGTTCTCGATGTTCCGCAACGTGGGCGGCGCCATCGGCATTTCGGCCGCTACCGCCATGGTGACGGAACGCCGCCAGTCCGATCAGGCCCATCTGTCGAAGTTCATGACGCCGCTGAACCAGGGCTATAACGAACTGATCCAGAAGACCGAGGCGAGTTTGCGCTCCCTCGGCTATGCGGCCGGCGCCGTGCATGACCAGGCCGTCTCGCACACCTACCAGACCTACATGCGGCAAGCCTCGGTGCTGGCCTACAACAACGTGTTCCAATATGCGGCCGTGCTGGCCTTCATGGTGGTACCGTTGTGTTTCCTCATCTCCAAGAAGACCGCCGCCGGTGGCGGCGGGGGCGGACATTGACGATGAGACCCTCCCTGCGCGGCCTGCTGCTCGCCTCGACCCTCGCGGGCAGCCTCGCCGGCTGTTCGGTCGGCCCGGAATATGTCTCGCCCCTGCCTCCGATCGTCGAGAGCAAGACCTATGTCGACAACGGCACCAAGGTCCGGGTCCCGCTGAAGGTGCTGGCCGGAACGACCTCCGCCGAGCCCGATGCCGAATGGTGGCGCGTGTTCCGCGACCCCATCCTGTCGCGGCTCGAGGCGCGCGTGGCGTCGCAGAACCTCGACGTGCAGACCTCGACGCTGCGGCTGCAGGAAAGCCGCGCTCAACTCGGCACCGCTGCGGCGGCCGCCCTGCCGACCGTCAACGGCCAGAGCTCGGCCTATCGCCAGCAATACAGCCAGAACGGCGTCATCAGCCTCATTCCGCAGAGCGTGTTGAACAGCGGCAACTCCGGCTCCGGCGGCGGTGCCGGCTCGTCGCTCGGCAACCCGTTCGAGAGTTACACGGCCGGGTTCGATGCCTCCTGGGAGCTCGACCTCTGGGGCCGCGTCCGGCGCAATATCGAAGCGTCGCAGGCCCAGGTCGATGCCTCGGCCGAGCAGCGGCGCGCCACGCTGGTGTCCGTTCTGGCGGAACTCGCGCGCGACTACGTGCAGCTTCGCGGCATCCAGGAGCAGATCCGGATCGACGAGGCCAACGCCAAGGTCAATCAGGACATCCTCGACATCGTGCAGACCCGCGCCAAGGGCGGCCTCGTGACGGGGCTCGATGTCGCCAGCGCGGCCCAACAGGTCGAAGGCATCCGGGCCAACATCCCGCAGCTGCAGCAGCAGGAGATCCAGGCCGTCAACGCCATCGGCCTCCTGCTGGCCGAGCCGCCCCTGACGCTGTCTCAGGAACTGACCGTCTCGAAGGCGATCCCGCCGATCCCCCCCAAGGTGCCGGTCGGTGTGCCGTCGGACCTCATCATCCGCCGGCCCGACATCCGTCAGGCCGACGCCAACCTCCACGCCGCCGTGGCCGAGATCGGCGTGGCGGAGGCCGAGTTCTTCCCAACCGTGACCATCACGGGATCGCCGTCCTTCAACGCGCTCGATCCCAACAAGGTGTTTCGCGGTTCCTCACTGCAATACATGAACGTCGGTCCTTCGATCTCCATCCCGATCTTCGACGGCGGGCGGCTGAAGTCCAATCTGGTCCTGACGCAGGCGCGCCAGCAGGAAGCCGCCATCGCCTACCAGCGAGCAGTGCTTCAGGCCTGGCACGACGTCGTCAATGCCCTGGCGGCGCTGAAGGGCGACGAAGGCCGCCGCGCCTTCCTGCAGAAGCAGGTAGCGGATGCGCGGCGCGGCTTGAGCCTCGCGCGGACCCGCTACACGCAGGGCGTGGATACTTTCACCACGGTGCTTCAGAACAGCCAGAACGTGCTCGGCGCCGAGGTGAACCTCAGCCAGGCGACGGCCAATATCTCCACCGACTTCGTAGCGCTCTACAAGGCGCTGGGCGGCGGCTGGCAGACGACCTTCCCCGACAGGCCGACAGCGCCGCTGTCGCTGGCCGACGTCACGATCCCCAAGGACGACCTCTCCCCGAAGGATTCACAACCCTGAGCCGCTGCCACGACCTCATTCGACGGATGTGATCGCGGCAGCGTCCGCGGAGATGTCAGGTTCGGTCAGGCGGCGATGCTGAGGCCGGTCACCGCAGGCGCGCGGACAGGACGCGCGCTCGCGGTCTCCGCCAGAATGAGCGTGACGTCGTCTCGCAACGCCTGGGTCACTTCCGACGTCACACCGATGCCGAGAACGCGAAGCGCCACGACGGCGCGGCCCACCGCGACGTCGACTCTCTCGGCGACCTCGTGACCTTCGTCCCAGGCGACGGCATCGCGGGCAACGCGAGCCAGGATGCGATCTTCGACGATGGTGTTGCGCATGGGTCTGTCCGTTCGTGTCGATTGGCGTCCACCTGACGCGAACAGGGTTACCGAAACGTTATCGGGTTGGGTGCGATCGACCTTATGGGCCGTCCCGTGGGGCGATCAGGACGGGAAATCGAGCGCCCGATGGCTGATCGGAACTCTTACTGCCGGAAAGAACAGCTGGACCAATAGAGCACAGACGGGAAAGGAAGCCTGCGGCGTGGCAGGAACCCCGCAAGCGATCATGGCGTTTGCAGCAACGGGCGCGACACGGGGAGTATGTCCGATGATGTCGAACTTGAAAGTTGTGATTGCAGGGACTTTGGCTTTGGCCGGTCTCACCTTCGGGGCCGCCGACGTTCAGGCTATGCCGGTCCAGCCTTTGGCGTCGTCGCCGATCACAGCCACGGCGATCGAGCCGGTGTGGTGGCGGGGCGGCTATGGCTGGCGCGGTTATGGCTGGCGCGGTTATGGGTTCGGGCCGAGATTGTATCGGCCAGTCTGGCGCCGACCCTTCGTCGGCCCCTTCGGCTGGCGGCGCCCGTTCTACGGCTACGGTTTCGGCTGGAGACGCCCCTTCTACGGCCGTGGCTGGCGGCGCTGGTAAAGGACGACCGGCGATCGACCTGCACCTGAAATGGTCTCGGCGCCTACACGTCTCGGGGTGCGGGTTTTTTTGCCCGATGTCGGAAGACAATCAACCCTTTAAGGTAAAAGTTACCACTTGGACAGGTTGTCAGGCCAACTCCACGCTCTTCAAGTGATCTGCAACTCTCGGAGGTATATGACAGAGGAATAGGGACTACGGCGGACGGGGGCGGACGTGGACGGGCTTCAACGAACAGACGAATGTCTAAGCCGCGGTCTCGGCGCGTCACCGACGCTCGCAGGCACCCTCTCCATCAGCCCTGCCGCCGAAGTGGATGTCGAAAGCGCAATCCACCATCTTCGCCTTTCGGGTCGCATGCTGATGAAAGGCGCCTCGGAGGAGACCTGCCTTCTGA